>JBCDFI010000005.1:0-33040 GCA_039178155.1 Cyanobacteria bacterium P01_H01_bin.105 | reverse complement strand
CTGTCCCTCATTCTGCACTGTTGGGTCAGTCAGCGGCTATTTCCACTACACCTATCATTGCTCAGCAGTTTGAGGACAATCTCTTTAGCCACTCGGGCGATATCATTGGGAATTTTGTTGAGTCTGGGCAGCTATGGGCTTTACTGATTGGTGTGGTGGTGGGCTATGTCATTCGCGGTGTCACGACTTATTAGCGTGTTCTAATTAGTTTTGTTTTGAGCTAGCGTCAGCCGACGCTTTAATCGTTTGCAGGAGTTTGCACAATTTGAATATGTCATCCACCCCCTGGAGTCAGCGATTTGAGACAGGGCTACACCCAATCATTGCTGACTTTAATGCCAGTATTGGGTTTGATATGACCCTGATTGAATACGATCTGACGGGGTCTCAAGCCCATGCCAAGATGCTGGCCAAGGTTGGCATTATCTCTGAGGCTGAGGGGCAGCAGCTAGTGGATGGCCTAGAAACGATCCGTCAGGAACATCGCCAAGGTGACTTTACTCCGGGGGTAGATGAGGAAGATGTCCACTTTGCGGTCGAGCGACGACTGACAGAACTACTCGGCCCGCTTGGGAAAAAACTTCATACGGGCCGCTCCCGCAACGATCAGGTGGGCACCGATATTCGTCTGTATTTGCGATCGCACATTCAAAGCATTCAAACCCTGCTCAGAGATTTCCAAAAAGCCCTGTTAGCCCATGCCGTAAACCATGTCGAGACTTTGATTCCCGGCTACACTCATCTGCAGCGAGCCCAACCCTTGAGTCTGGCCCATCATTTACTGGCCTATGTAGAGATGGCCGAGCGCGATTATGAACGCTTGGGAGATGTTGCCAAACGAACCAATACGTCCCCTCTCGGGGCTGGAGCTTTAGCGGGAACAACGTTTCCCATCGATCGGTGCTACACAGCTGACCAGCTAGGGTTTGACCGTGTTTATGCCAATAGCCTAGATGCGGTTAGCGATCGAGACTTTGCGATTGAGTTTGCCAGTGCGGCCAGTCTGATTATGGTGCATCTATCTCGTCTGGCTGAAGAAGTTATTTTCTGGGCCTCGGAAGAATTTCGGTTTGTCACGCTTACGGACAGCTGCTCTACAGGCTCAAGCATCATGCCTCAAAAGAAAAATCCTGATGTTCCAGAGTTGGTGCGAGGCAAGACAGGGCGTGTATTTGGTCATCTGCAGGGTTTATTGACCATGATGAAAGGGTTGCCTCTGGCCTATAACAAAGACTTGCAAGAAGATAAAGAGGCTCTATTTGATACCGTTAATACAGTTCAAGCCTGTCTGCAGGCCATGACCGTTCTACTACATCAGGGGCTAGAATTTCGCCCCCACCGATTGGCAGAAGCCGTAGCTAGCGACTTTTCCAACGCTACTGATGTCGCTGACTATCTGGCTGCTAAGGGCGTCCCCTTTCGAGATGCGTATAACTTGGTCGGTACCGTTGTCAAAACCTCGTTGGCGGCTAACAAACTGCTCAAAGATCTCACCCTAGAGGAGTGGCAGGCGATGCACCCTGCTTTTGAAGCGGATATTTACGATGCGATCGCACCAAAACAGGTCGTTGCGGCTCGTAATAGTCTGGGTGGTACTGGATTTACTCAGGTTAAACAGGCGATAACCCAAGCGCAGAAAAGGGTTGAGACTAACGACTAAAAAAACGCCGCCACACCGATATATCAGACCTTTATCGATACCGAGAATCATTCCAGTCGTAGCCCGAAGTTGATGGGCGTGTTGACGTCTGATAGCCATAGTTTCGTTTAGGCTGCCAGGATGTTTCACCATAGGTTCCTGGTCGCCAAGCGGTGCCATGGTGCTCTGACTGGTGAGGGGTACTACTTCGTTCTGTTGCATAGGCAGCGGCATACTCATCAACTGAGTGATGAGGATAAGCAGCATAGGGCTCAGTTGGTGCGGGGGGCTCATAGCTTTCCACCGCCGTGCCGCGTCTAGCAGCCCCAGCCCGTTTACACTTGCGTAACAACGATTCCCAGGTCAAATTAGGCTGGCCCAGTGCGGCCCGAAATTGCTCTAGTAAAACCGTATTCGTTTCAGCAGCAACGGGTCGACGAACCAAAGGACGAGAAGCACGCAAAGGATCTACCTGAACGGCTGCGATGGCTCGCCTAACGGCATTATTAATTTCTTTTCGTAGCTCATGTCTGGCCTTCTGATACTGAGATTGCCATCCTTTTTCACTGACGGCATACAGCGATGGCAATCGATTTAAGGCATAGGTTTCAACCTCAATCGGCTTAACATATCTAAGAACCCGAGTGGGTAGCTGGCGCAGCTGCTGCTCCACTTCTTCTGCTACCAACAGTTCCATGACGTTAATGTATTCCCGCTGAGGGGGTGTTTTCACATCAACCACGGCATTCGTCACCTACTTAACAACACAATCCCGGCATAAACCTTTCATCAGTCAGGTCGATTTGACCTACTGTTGAGGCCGATTTTAACTTCGACATTTACGTTGGTGACACACAGGGTAGTGACACACAGGAAACGCTCCGGACGTAAGAGATATCGGTAAAAACCTGCAAACCTCCTACGCAGGAATAGATCCAAACTACATTATGAATTTCCGGATCGTTATTTGTGAATCAGGACAGCTGTCGATCATTTAAGCTCGTGAAGCTATCCCTTGGTGATCGTAACTACGAAGTCTTATACGGGGGGTGATACACCCTATCAGTATAACTACCCAACTAACAAATTGTACTCTGTATATAGATAGATGATTTTCTATACAAAGTGAAAAAATTGATACAAAAACGTTGATTTATGAGCCAACCAACGGTTCTCAAGTTGTTAAATATAATGTGAAGAATTGAGTCTTGTAGACATTCGCTATTTGGTTGAATAAGTAGAAATACTGACTACTCAGAGCGATAGCTGGTATGGGGGCTGAGACCCCTGTCTGTAGGTCCGTTAATCGTATTGAGGCTCAGGCAGTCTGTCACGTTCTGCTAAACAGATGGGTTTCTAAGGATTTTCTTAGAATAGTCTCGAGACAATTAATTACAAGTACAGTCAAAATAAAAGACTTTAGCTATGAGTGGGTTTAGAAAATGGCGAGATAGCTCATTTGTCTGAAATACATGCTTCAATACCTAGCTTTATCTAGTAAAAACACGTCAGGTGTTTGAGTATGTAAAGTTACCTGGCGTGTGATTTTTAATACGTGTAGGAGTCCATGTAAAAAAAATTAAGCAGCGACCCTGAGTGGATCAAGCTCGTTTGGGTTTTGAATAAGTCGATGGTGGCTGAGTGGGATTAGCCAGCCGAATCAGGACATCCATTGCTTGGGGCAAAAATCGATGGAACCATAGAGCCATATGGCTTTGCCAACCCACGGTAATCTCTGGGTTGCGAGATTTAAGACCGGTTATCAGACCCTGGGCGACTTGTTCGGTGCTGAGGGGCATAACCCAGCGAAACAAGTTAAACTCACGCACCATGTCGGTGTCTGTCAGGGACGGCAGTAGCGTAACGACTCGGACTCCGTGGGGGGCTAGCTCATGTCGCAAAGCCTGGGTAAAGCCCACAATGGCAAACTTAGTCGCTGAATATGTCGCCATTGTGGGAGCGGCCACTTTTCCCATTAGGCTAGAGACGTTGACAATGGTGCCCTGCTGGCGCGATGCCATGCGACGCCCTACTAGCCAGGTGACTGTGTACAGTCCCATTAAATTAGTAGAGAGTTCAGAGTGAGCCTGGCCTAAAGACGTTGTGAGAAAGTTTGATTGATAGGCGATGCCAGCACAGTTGACCAATAGATCAAACGGGCCATAGTCTTTCCAGGCTTGGGCAACAACAATATTGACGGCAGTTGACTCGGTTAGATCAACAGATAGGGGAATGGCCTGACTGCCATATTTACGAATTTCTGTTGCCACTACTTTTAATTTCTGAAGATCTCGGGCGATCAACAAAATATAGCTAGCTCCCTGTCGCGCCAGTTCAAGTGCGATCGCACGGCCAATACCGCGTGAGGCTCCGGTGACTAGAGCCGTCTTTCCTTGCATATTCATAGTTAAAAATCTCCAAAGTTATCCGCAGCCGGGTCTGACAATTCAGATGGACGGCTCTAGGACTGTAGTACTGTCAAAAAGTATTAGGGTGGGAAAATAATGGACGTTACTTGGGCTGAAATCCTTTAGATCAGGGTTGCTGATACTTGGCGAGAACCAATGTATAGGCTATTGATAGGTTGCGGTGACAACAATCACAATTACTCTCCAAATCAGCGGTAGAACAGACGAATTGCAAACCAAACTCACGCTCAGGATCGAAGTATCACCGTAGGCGACTTGCGGGGTCTAACTTAGACGTGGATTGGACAGGATGCACGGGTGATCATTTCAAACGGCATCCCAAACAATTCATGTGCCACACCTTAGCAATTAGAAATAATAGCTGCAACATTTATTTAAGAATTGCATGACATTTCTGGAAATATGAGAGCGGTCGGTTACTCAATTGTCTTGTCCTATAAGGATTTCACCGTTTCTTTTGAATTGGAAAAATCTTTTCGGGAATTATCTCGCGCAGAGGACCCCTTTTCTCTCATAAACTAGTCATTTGAGAGTATTTAAAACGTCTACGCTCCCTGTAAAACCTTCTGCTTATAAGCCCTTTAGCGATCCTTAAAACTCTCATAATTAATCGCACTGTTACGAGAACGGCAGGGGGTATTACCCCGTGTACTGTAAAAATGCGGTGATTTGTGCTGCTGCTGGTCTGACTAGAACGGAGTATTTGTTCTCTTTCTTAAGACCGTCGAACAATCCTAATCAAACGCTTAGCTAGGCAAGAGTCTGATTAGGAACCCGACACAACATCGACTCCCTAGGCGGTATATACCTTGCTTAAACCTAGTTTTGCTAATCCCTTGCGATAGGCAATGGAAGTTTTATCTGCTTCTATGTGGCACTCGGTACGCAAATCTAAAGGCAGATCTTCGGGGTATTGAGCTTCTACGATCTCTTGATCTTCGGTAAAGATCTGTCGATTAAATTCATAGACGGGTTCTAGGGGCTGGTCTTGGTCAAAATTGCGACACAGTGGTGAAAACAACCGAGTTTTGCGAGCAGAAATGGGTGACGGTGCGTTCAAAATACACAGTCGACCATCTTCGGGAAAACTGACCCGCAGAATAGCCGCAAAGGGCAAAAACACATCAAATACGCGCAGCCATTGAAAATCAGCCGGGGCTCGATGCTGGAGTCCTTTGGGAAAATTACTGACGTTGCTAATATATTCGGCCCGTAGGCCATGAGCTGTTGGGGTAACCGTGTAGGGGGGAACTTCTGGATTCTCGCGACTGGCAAAGGCCTCGTGGTGTACCCAGGCAAAGTGGGCTACGTCGAGAAATCCCTCCATCTGACGACCGACGGCGGCACTGACATCAATACTATCGGGCAAAATTGGCTGATAGTTGGGGTTGTCCCATTCTGGTAGCTGGGGTAGATTAGCATCGCTGCCATCTCCGGTTAAGGTAGTCCACACCAGGCCATAGGCCTCACGCACAGGATAGGTTTTGAGACACAGTCGGGCTGGGATGCTGGCTTGAGGATTGGCGGGAATGAGGGTACAGGCTCCGTCAGAATTGTAGTGAAAGCCGTGGTACTTACAAATTAGCTGGTCGTTTTTAACATGTCCCATGCTCATAGGGACACCGCGATGAAGGCAGAGATCGTTGGCAACGGAAATACCCTGGCGAGTGCGCCAGATGACTAGACGTTGGTCTAATAGGGTAGCGGCGACGGGGCTGTCGGTAACGTTGTGACTAAAGGCAATGGGGAACCAAAAAGGTGCGATCGCATCCCAATCTTTGTGGATAAAGGTACATCCGCGTGGATAGTGATCCAACGATTTATTTATTTCAATCGAAACCATAACTATCCCAGTCCGCTACAATTCTACGAGGAGAGAGTCCTTCGACTGCCATAGTGACTAACCAAAAAACGTCTGTCTGTGCCTGTTTTGACGAACCCTCTTCGCCATTTTGAAGCATTTTTTAGACCTTACTATCTACAAATTCATTTATTCGTCCGGAATCATTGACAGGAACTGCATTACAATCCTTTTAACCTTTCAATCAGATCCATAAGTGAAAGGTATCGTTACAACGGGTTACATTTCTTAAGAAAGGGTCCATAATGTAGCTGACCACTTACGTCTGGTTTCGGCATTAAAGCCATTGAAATCGCTTACTGAACAGGAATGACATCCTTCGTGCTAGGTAACTTACCATTTCCAGGACAGGGCGGTGACCAAGTAGTCAGCAAGGCAGTTGGCACTGCTATTGCAGCTCTGTTTAAGCGCACCGGCAAGCTAGAAGCGACCGTGCGAGCTGAACCTGTGGCTAAATTGCTCCAGGGGAGCGTTGACGGCTTTGACTTCGTTGGTCACGGCATGCTGATGTACAACGGTCTTCGTATTAAAGCGATGGAGCTGTTTGTCCAAGCAGTGTCGATTGATTTCGGTGCCATATTTAGAGGGCAAGTACGCATCAAGCAGCCTACCCAGGCATCTATGCGAGTTGTGCTCACCGAAGAAGATCTGACTACATCGTTCAACACTCCTTTTGTAGTTGATAAGCTTCAGCGTATGGAGTTTGAGGGGCAATCTCTCCATTTCAGTAACACTGAAATGCTCTTAAATGACGATAAGACCATTAGTCTAACCAGCCAGGTTCGACTCGGTAGCGGTTCTGGTACCCCTCGGTTTATATCGCTAAATGCCCGTGTTGAGGTGTATGACCGTACCAAACTTGCCTTTGTCGATGTCACCTGTGGTGGCACTGACGAGGATATTGCCCTGGGCGAAGCCATCGTTGACCACGTTAATGCGCTGTTAGATTTAGATTCATTTGCTCTAGACGGCACTCAGATACGTATCGATAAGATTCGGATGCGTAATAAAGAGCTAGTTTTCTATGGGGTTGCCCATATTAATCAGTTTCCTCAGAAGAAATAGTTTTAGGACGATTGTTTTGGATTTAAGTGATTATATAATTGCTGATATGACTATATGTGTCGTTTCGATCAAGATGCCGATACATTGCATCTCTAGCAGCTTGGTTTGTTTTTAGATTAGTAACGGTAATTTCAAAAACCCTGGAGGATGCTTGTCTGTATTCCTCTGGGGTTTTCGCATACTTGGCTCAGCAAGATCTGTTAGAGGAATATCTACGATGATTCAACGTCTGATTGCTAAAAAGCGCGATCATAGCCTGGAGGAAGATCATGGCGATTTAGATCATTTAGAGGCAGAGTGGGATCGGTGACAAGGAGAGTGCTCCATGACAAAACGACCGATCAATAACTACGACCACTACCATGCTCATGTCTATTTCGATGAACACTCCGTGACGAAAGCTGATGCTATGTGTCATAAAGCCGGGACGCTTTTTGGAGTAAAGGTGGGTCGAGTTCACCAGAAACTGGTTGGCCCACATCCTCGTTGGAGTTGCCAACTTGCGTTTGATAAAGCACAGTTTGATAGGCTGATCCCATGGCTTGAGAACAATCGAGGAGATTTGACGGTTCTTGTCCATGCACTTACGGGGAATGATCTAGAAGATCACACCGAACATGCTTCCTGGCTTGGAGATCCAGTATTGCTCAAGTTGTCGATCTTTAGTACATAACAATTTTCTGAAGAAGATCTATCCATTGAACTGTTGTTTGGAGCTAACTCTCACTCTTCAACGTCCGGGAAAGTGTTTGCAGCTGTTTATGGAAATAGAAACAATAGAGATTGCAGATGGGCTCGAGCTTGCCATCTTTGAGGTGGACAAGAACCATAGTTTCTAGTTTATAGTGGGTTGCGATCTCATCCAATACCACTCATGTTTCGGCCTCAACCACAGTCTTGAATGTGTTAGCTAATTTTGACCTTACTACCTATCTCAGGAATCCAGATGTCCGTCCAGCTATCGTCCAACGTTTTGCTCCATTCGGCTGGATGCCGCAAAGCTAGCACCGCGTTTGTGCTGAACTAGTAACCCATTGCTCCAGGACCACCTTGATCAGTCTTGATTATGGTAGACGTAAAGCCAAAACTCCTCAAAAATATTGAAATCCTTGGCCCCTTGAGTAACAATCTTTTCGATCCAGCTATCAATCACCTCTGGCTTCAACATCCATAACCCAACAAGCTGATTTTTCTTTACTGCATCAAGATAAACCTTAGCTGGAAGCTTTACTTGTTTACCGTAACAGCTCACAGATAGAGGTAAACCTGAAGCAACAGAATTGTTGAATCGACCAGTTGGACGCGGTTCGGTAAAGATATTTTCCCAGTAACTGGATGCAATCTCTGGTAATGGATAAGATTTTGCAGAACGTGATGTTCTCTCTGCAATCACAATAACGCCATTTTTACTCAACGAAGGCTGTAAATGAGACAGTGTCACCTGATGCTCAAAATAATGGTAAGCCGATTTGACAAAAATCATATCGACAGTGCCCTGAGGAATATCAGAAAGAGCATCTAAAATCTCACGACATTGAAATTCAATTCCAGGATAGGGCAATGCTTCTCGGGCTAGATCAATTAAGTTTGAATCAATATCTATCCCCAAGATTTTTGACTTGTTGAAGTTTGAGTGCAATGCCAATGTCGAAAGACCCACACCACAGGCTAAATCCACAATGTATTCAGGTTGATGACTTAGAAGCGACTTTAAAACCTGAATTAATCCCTTATCATAGGTATCGAAAAAAGAGAACAGATTATTATAGGTGTCGGCATGAAACTGATCGATTGTCTTTTTCAAATTAATAAGCTCCTTAACACAATATTTAGTAAGAAATCAGTCGAACCTATGGCCAATCGCTTTAACAGCCACAATGCATTAGTCAGTAAAAACAGCTCATTTCAACAAAACCATAAAACTCTACACAGCGGTTTTACATAGGTCTTTTTGACTCTTACCCTCAAATTTTTCTAAAAGAAAACTCTGATTATAAATTTTTGAGAGATACTTGATTCCATTATCACAAAGTATTGTCACTACGGTGCTCTCTTTAGGCAACAGTCTGGCAAGTTCTCTGGCGGCAAAAACATTGATGCCACTACTACCCCCTAGCAGTAAACCTTCACGTTTTGCCAGCTCATGACAGGTGGAAATTGCATCATAGTCAGCCACTTGAATCACTTCGTCAATCACGGAGAAATCTAAGCACTGTGTTGGCTTACTTTTGCCAGCACCTTCAATGATAGAAGTATTACTTTTGTTAGCTTGATAGAATGGTTTATTGCTTAAATGACTCTTGTAGTAATAATCATAAATATTTGAGCCTACCGGATCGGCTAGAATAATCTTGATGTTTGGATTTTTCTGCTTTAAAAATCTTCCTGTCCCTGATATGCAACCAAAGGTTGAACCTGTCATGACAAAATGGGTGACTTTGCCGTCCGTATCCTTCCAAATTTCTGGGCCTAGAGTTTTGTAATAGGTTTCAGGATTATAGGGATTGTTATATTGATCTACGTTGAAATATCCGTTTTCTGCAGCAAGTTTATCGCCAAATGCCATATAGTCTTCATTCTTTTTAACGACTATTAATTGAGCATCTAACGCTTTGATATGATTCTGTTTTTCCAGACTGCACTTACTAGAGGTGATAATAATCACTGAATAGCCTCTAATTGCCCCCAACATAGCAAAGCTACATCCTGTATTGCCGCTAGAAGCACAAACAATTGTATCTCCTTTGCTTAGATCTCCTTTAGCTTCAGCAACATCTAAAATATGACTAGCAATTCGGTCTTTCATGCTAGCGCCTGGATTCATAAACTCACACTTTGCATATAAACTTGCTGACTTCTTCTTTGTCAAAAAAGATAGATCAATCAGTGGAGTGTTGCCAATTAAGTCAACAAGCCTTGGTACATTCATTAGCAGTCTCTAACCCGCTTAAAGTAATCTGCTTTAAATTTGCTTGAACGATATACACCCTACTTATCCACACAGGCTATTCGTTTCACACTAATAATAGTAAACCCCTAAAGAGATTGAATCAAATAACACGCACAAAGGTGTGTAAAACAATTAACGTATGATTAAAAACACTTCACCAGTAAAGTGATTAATGCAAGTGAGAAAAGTGACTTGTTGGAGGGTTAAGGTGTGTAATCTTCAAGGCTTAGTAGTTAATGTGACCAACTTGTGAACTCTGCAGGAGAGAATTGTAATTTTTGTATAGTATTGCTTGTAATCCATATTGAGAGGTGGAAGAATTACTTCAGCATTATTTTTTATGTTATGGATGTGGCTTTGTTAGGGTGGCTACTCTTACTGGGATTAGGATTTCCGTTAATAGGTCTATTGCTTAGTGAGGCGTCAGAGCGGCTGGAGTCAGGTCAGCCTGCATTGTCGTCAGCGTTACGAAAAGTTCTCCAATATGTGTTGCCGCCTCTAGCTGTGCTGTTAATAATGCGTCAGCTATTGCAGATTGCCAGTGATGAAAACTCAAGTCGTCTGGTCGAGACGGTTACCTGGATTGCAATAATTACAGCTAGCGTATCTTTAATTAATGCAGTATTTACAACATCTGAGCGCACAAATCAACGCCAATTAAGAGTTCCTAATTTGTTTTTTCAAGTAGCTAGGGCTGTTGCAGTGCTGGCCATTGGTTTTCACATAGTTGGGGGTGTATGGGCTGTCGATTTAAGTGGAATTGTAACCGCTGTAGGTGTGAGTTCATTAGTTGTTGCATTAGCTCTGCAAGATACGCTGAGTAATTTGGTCTCAGGGTTGTTGCTACTGATTGCTAAGCCATTTAAGCTAGGTGACTGGATTATTTTTAACGGCATCAAGGGTCGTGTGATTGAACAAAACTGGTGGGGGGTGACGTTAGAGCATCGTGGTTGGCAAAAGACAATTTCTGTACCTAATGGAGTTTTATCGAAAGCAACCATTGATAACTTTGGTGATGATGGTTTTTGGTATAGTGTCGAGATTGAATTTTCCTACGATGATCCCCCCAATCGAGTCTTAGCTGCTCTAAATGGTTTGAATCGTGGCTTTGAAGAATTGGAGCTAGATCAATTCCTATATGACTTAAATCTTTATGTCGGTATCCAGGAATTTGGGGCCTCTGGCATTAAGTATGTTATTTGGTATAAGCGAACATCTGACCGAAAAAACAGATTGTTCAAGAATTACTTTTTATCGCGTATTTACCATATGGCTCAGCGCGAGGGATTCACGATTCCCTATCCAATTTCTGTGCAGTATACAGTTGATGCTACGGATGGCTTGCCAGCCGAAATACCTCAGGTATCTGTGAGTAGGGAAAATGAGATTGTTAGCTATTTGAGAGCACTTCCCTATTTTCTGAGTTTAGACCAGGAAGACATTGATGACTTAGCCAATAAGATTCAGGTTAAAGAGTATGGCTTAGATGAGGTTATTGTCCAGGCAGGCAAGCCAGATGAAGGCTTTTATATTGTCTACCATGGTCAGGCTAGGATTCTCGCCAAATCAAGTCAATCAAAGATTGTGGGAAAAGCAGGTATTTTGAAGGAGGGGGACTCCTTTGGCGAAATGGCATTATTTCCTGGCGAGGTCAGTCCTGTTACAGTCATCGCTAATACAGATGCAGAACTATTATTAATTGAAACATCCACGATGGTTGAGCTAATTCAAAATAGGTCGAAGTTTGGATTTGAAATGATTCGCTTTATCGATGGGAAAAAGCGAAATTTTGACCAGATTCACAAGCTTAGTAGACTTACTAAATCAAGTGTTTTATAGATTGAAGATTATTTTGAATTCTACATATATGAACAGATGATTTTAGGAGTAAAAACTGTTTTTTCAGGGATGATGTCATTTTGAATATTTGCTATTAGCGAGAAGGAAATGAGATAGCAATGTTAAATCGACTGCGTATCAGGTCTAAGCTGATGGCCTTGCTAGTGGGGGTGAGTCTTGGTTCTTTACTCATTGGCGGTACCTTTAGCTGGCTGAGATTTCGGCGTGAATTTCAGCATCAGGTGTTTGAGCATCTCACCAGTGTTCGGGCCGCAAAGGGCATCCAGGTTGAGGCTTATATCAAGGGTCTGCGGGATCAGCTGGAGATTCTTAGCGAAGACCGGACTGTAGTATCGGCCATGGTGGATTTTAATGCGGCCTATCGCGGACTGCAGAGTGAATCTATACCCAATGAATGGGTAGAGGCCATTGAAACCTACTATGCCCGTGATTTCTTACCTGCCCTGGCGGAAAATGTGGAGGGACCACAGATTCTTGCCAACTATCGTCCCCTGGGGCAGGCTAGTCAGTATCTGCAGTATCACTATCTGATTAATAATGTGGCCTCTGATGAGGATGGCAGTACCACCAGTGCTACAGACAACAGTGTCTATGCTCAACCCCATGCTACTTATCATCCAATCTTTCAGGCGTTAATCGATAAATATGGCTACGACGATCTCTATTTGATCGACTTTGACAGTGGTGAGATTGTGTATTCGGTGAATAAGCAGCCTGACTATGGCACTAGCTTAGATCGGGGACCTTACCGGCGTAGCAGTCTGGCGGAAGTGATTGCCGCTGTGCGCAATAACCCTGGACGGGGCTTTGTACAGGTGGTAGATTTTAAGCCCTATGTGCCAAGGAAGGCGACTCCAGTGGCCTTTTTTGCGGCTCCTATTTTTAATGGTCCCCATATCGTGGGAATTGTGGCGCTGCAGCTGCCTCCTGAACGTCTCAACGATGTTTTGGTAGGTACTCAGGCCTGGGAAGATGAAGGATTAGGGGAAACAGGACAGATCTATGTGGTGGGTGAAGATGCGCTGATGCGATCGCAATCCCGAGAGCTATTAGAAGATGCCGATACCTATCGAGAAACCCTGAGACGCATTGGACTATCTTCCCAGACGGTGGATTTGGTCTATAACCTTAATACATCTGTGTTGTTGCAGCCTGCCGATACAGAGGCTGTGCAAGCAGCAATGGCGGGTCACTCAGATACTCAGATTATCCAGGACTACCAGGGAAAACAGGTGTTAAGTGCCTATGCACCGCTTCGGCTAGAAGGACTACGCTGGGCAATTCTAGCGGAGATGGACAAGGCGGAAGCCCTGGGGCCGATCACGATGATGCAAATCTATATGAGTACAGCGGGGGTAATTATTGTTCTGGCGGTAGCTCTGTTATCAGGATTAGTGGCCCAGACATTCGTCGGACCGGTTCGTCGTCTGATTGAGGCTAGCAATAGGCTAAAGGCGGGGGAAACTGTAGATGAGATTTTCCTGGAGGGCAGCGATGAATTTGGCCAGCTGGGGTCGTCATTTAAGGAGCTTGCCCACACCTTGGGCAGCCGGGGTGAGCTAGTGGAACAGAAAAGCTTGGAAAATGAGACTTTGCTAAAGAACATTTTGCCAGCATCGGTGATTCTCCGGTTTCGTCAGGGGGAAGAGCCAATTGTGGATACGGTCCAGCAGGCAACGGTGCTGTCAGCCAGGATTTTGGGGTTGATAAATACATCAGAGTCTATTGCAGTGGCTTTAAGTGCGCTGGTGAGTGAATTTGACCAGGTGGCCAAACAAGCCGATTTAGAACCCCAGGTGACGTCCGATGAGACATATCTGGCGGTATGCGGACTATCCAATGTTCATTTTGATCACCAGGAGCGGGGACTGCGAATGGCTCAGCAGATGCTGGGAATTGTGCAAGGGGTGAACGATCGCCATCAGGTAAATCTAAGTCTCCAGATTGGAGTGCATTCGGGCTCCTTTATGGCGGGTGTGGTGGGTACTGATCCCTTTGTCTACAAGCTTTGGGGGGAGACAATTCAGATAGCAGCCCAGCTACCTGAGCAGGCAGCGCCCAATCAGATTGTTGTTACCCAGCCGATTTATGAGCGCCTCAAGGATCATCATTGTCTGTTGTCCCATGGTTCGATCACAGCTGAAGGTGTGGAGACATTGCCTACATGGCATTTGGTAGCCGAGAAAGCTCCGGTAGGTTCTTCTGTTTAGTATGCAAACCCGCAGGCTCTAATTCAAACGTGTTTCCCTATGATTTCTCGACTGGTATCTCAACTGAAAACAAATCGATTTAAAAAAATAATTACCCTAATCGTTTTATTTTGTTTAGCAGTTTTGGTGGCGCTAGGTGTGACTCGATTCTGGTCGCAGCCAGCGGTGCAGACACCCGGAGCGGCAGCAGCTGCTGAAACTGTTGTGCTAGCAGAGCCTATTCAGCCGATTCCGTTGAGTTTGGAACTCGATCAGAACAAGATACAGCTGGGAGATCAGCTGTTTCACGATCCCCGACTATCAGCTGACAATACGGTTTCCTGTGCTACGTGCCATGCCTTGGATAAGGGAGGCACTGACCGTAAAGCGATTTCCATTGGCATGGCAGGGGGCAATACAGGGTTGAATTCGCCCACGGTGTACAACACTGGATTTATGCACCGGCTCAACTGGGACGGTAGTGCTAAAACCCTAGAAGAGCAGATTAAAGGTCCTATTGCCTCGGTAGGCGAAATGGGTGGTATGAGCTGGCAGGATGTGGTGCGAAAGGTGAGTAAAGAGTCAGAGTATCTTGAGGGGTTTTCTGAGTCTTATGACGATGGAATTACACCAGAGAATATTCGCGATGCGCTTTCAGTGTTCCAACGGTCTCTCTATACGCCGAATGCGCCCTTTGACCAATATCTGCGCGGTCAAAAGGATGCCATTTCAGAAGACGCCAAGCAAGGTTACGAACGCTTTAAAGACTATGGCTGTGTGAGCTGTCACCAGGGCATGCTAGTAGGGGGAAATATGTTCCAAACTCTAGGAATTTTTGGTGACTATTTTGCTGACCGGGGTACTCCCATTACCGAGAAAGATTTGGGGCGCTATAACGTTACCAACAACGAACTCGACAAACATGTGTTTAAGGTGCCCACCCTGCGGAACATCACCCTGACATCTCCCTACTTCCATGATGGCAATCCTAAAACCCTAGATGAAGCCATCAAGCTCATGGGCCAATATCAGCTGGGTGTGGACATTCCCCAGGAGGATGTGGACTCGATTATGCAGTTTTTACAGTCCTTGACGGGCGAAATTTAGGAGTACCGTTGTTTATGTTTGGGACTCGTTTCTCTAAAAATTCGGGATATAAAATTCGAGGGGTCTGGATTTTAATTGCGACTCTTTTACTCCTCATTTCCGGAGGACTCATCTACAAAAGCCTGCCGGTACCCTTCCAGCAGTATCAGCAATATCGTGATCAGGTTGTTCGCCTGAGTGAGCTAGAGGCTAACTTTTCGCAGGAAGTGCTGCGGGCTCGCTATGAGCTGTTTGCCTATTACGATCCCATCGTCAATAACCTGGTGGAGCAGGAGGATGTCCTAAACTCTCTAGCCACAATACCTAGTTTTGTTAACGTTGGCGATCAGCGAGAAATTCGCAACTTTCTCGAAAACCGGCAGGCATCTTTGGAGCAAAAGGAAAATCTGAGTGAGGTGTTTAAGGCGCGTAACGCCCTGCTGAAAAACTCTCTGCGCTATCTTCCTTTTTTGAACGATCAAATTGATGCCAAGCTCAGTACGCTTGAGCTGACAGAGACCCTCGATGCTGGAAAGTTAGCTGAATTAAATAACACCCTTAATCAGCTTATTCGCAACCTGCTGCTGTTTACGGCTACCACCGATGAGGCGCTATCTAATCGGCTGCAAGATCTCTTAAGAAGTCTCAATCAGTTGCAAAATACCTTGGAAATTTCAGAGGCCGAGCTGCCCCTGCAGCTGGTACAGGCCCATTCCAATATCATTTTTAATGCCAAACCTCTGATCGAAGAAGCTACTGCGGAATTGTTAAAGCCACTGGATACCTCCACAGCTTCTATTGCTAGTACCTTTGAATCTAGCTATCGTTTGGCCTTGGCTTCTACGCGTGCGATTCGGTTTTTCACCTATGCCTGGTTCCTATCGCTGCTGATGGGAGGCCTGCTGTGGATACGGTACCAGAAGCGCAAGACCCAGGTAACCCTGAGCCAAAGCTACAGTCAGCTAGATACTATGGCTACCGCTTTGAGCCATATCCTTAATCCTAAGGAAGATCCAGATGCCCCCAAAGCACTATCGGCGTTGGCAGACTACACGACCCAGGAAAACAGTCTGGGTCGTTTAGCCAAGAGTATTTTACAAGTGAAAACAGCTCGCCAAGAGCCCGCGCCCGCTGCCCAACAGGACTAGTTGCCCCATGTTGTACTCCATGCCCCATTTCCTTTGGCAACGCCTTGGTCTGCTCTTGCTGGTTAGCATCATGACTAGCTGTGGGCAGATTGCCCCACCAGCGGCATCCCAATCGGAAGACAGTCCTAACAATCCCTACGCTCAATTTAGGCAAGCGGTCAACGAGGTGGAGCCACTCATTGACCCAAATTTGGAAAGTCTAACCACCAGCCGACTTCAGCAAGCGTCTTCCGCCATTAAAAGTTCAATTACGCTGCCTGCAGAGGCCCCTTTAGCCATCCAGGGAGACTTGACCTTGGCAAGTGCGCCAACGGTGCAGACTTTTAACGAGCAGATGTACCAGCGTCTGATTCAGGCGGGCTATAGCGGTGTGCTTGATATCAACACCTTAAGAGCCGACTCTGCTATTCAAAAGTTTTGCCAAGAACGCAGCGTTAATATTCTGACTGTCAATCGGGCGATGACAGCAGCAGAAATTCAGACCTGTCAGGGTAAGGGGCGTCAGCCTTTGGGGTTAGCTATTGGTAAAGATCCCTTATTGCTGGTGGTCAACAAACAGAATAACTTTGTGCGGGGCGTTAATCTAGAAAAACTAAAAGCGATTCTTACGAGTAGAGTCTGGTCAGAGGTTGATCAAAATTGGCCCAATGTCCCCATTGAACGAGCCATGATTGGCCCCAATTCATCTACGGTTGCTTTGCTCACCCAAAAACTGTTTCCCTCCGATGGTTCTGCATTGCTGAATGCTACAGGTACTACCTTCTATGATTATCCAGAACCTATGGTTCAAAATCTTAGTGCAATGTCGAACGGTGTAGCCTTGATTAATGCATCTGTCCATGAACGCTTCACCCAAGCGTTTAAGCCTGTTCCGATCAATGGCATTAGCGCTAGTCTAGAAACCGTTGAAAGCAATGCCTATCCGTTGGTACAACCTCTATTTGTCTATGTGGATAAAAACCAGATAGCATCGGATACGCCTACCCAGGCAGTTGTTAGTTTTTACTTAACAGAGATGACCGATGTTATCTCAGTGGTGGGGTTGTTGCCTCTAAATCAGGCTCAGCTTGAGCAAACTAAAAATCAGTGGCTTAACGCTACGGTAAATATCAACTAGAGAGATTAACTAGAGAGGAGAAAACCATGAAACGTCGTGAGTTTATGAATTTTGTTGGTTTTGGTATGTTGGCAACGTCTTTGCCCGTTGCGATCGCAGCCTGTACCCCCAAAGAACCCGTCTCAGAGACACCGACAGACGGAGGAGGCACAACTTCGGCTGTTGATGTCCCCGAGGGATTTACCAATGTCGGTACAGTTGCGGATTTGGAGACTAAAGGTTTTCTAAGGGCGAAAGGGTTAGAGGCTGGTTCTGTGATCATCATTCGCGATCCAGCTAATAGCGATCGCGTCATTGCCCTCAATTCCAAATGCACCCACCAGGGATGTACAGTCGATTGGGAGGATACTGAATTTTCCTGCGCGTGTCATGGTTCAACATTTGCCATTGACGGGACAGTAACAGTTGGGCCTGCTGTCAGACCCCTGGAAAGCTATGAAACCATGATTGATGAAGAGACAGTGCTAGTCAAAGCTGTCTAGTGGAAGCCATCCATCGAAAATGGTACGATTCTGTAAAATCTAACGGCAAATTAAAATTCAATGCTCATTTGTCTATGGCAATGATAGAGCTTGTCTCAAATATTTTTGAGTGCTGCTTGTTTTACAGATAACCCTTCTCTCTGATGGATGTAGATACGCTTGTACTAGAAGTAGAACGGCTCTTACAAAGACAGCTGGGAACGCTGGAACGACTGGTTTTGAATGAATCTTGGGCTAGTCGTAGCTATGCTGAGATTGCCCAAAGTTCTAGCTATGCTACAGAATATATCAAGCAGATTGGCTCCAAGCTTTGGTCGGAATTATCAGTTGCCCTAGGCGAGAGCGTTAGCAAAAAAAGCTTACGGCTTATTTTGACCCCTAATCGTTTACAGCAAGTACAGCCGCTGCAGACAGCACCAGCCCAAACAGCACCAGCCCAAACAGCGGCACTGCCCAACGCCAGTGCCGTAAACCATCACCTGCGACCACCTGTAGAATTTGCGACCGCCATCAGGCAGTTTCCATCAGGCCCTCTTTCCCTGGAATCTCCCCTCTATGTTGAGCGCCTGCCTCAGGAAAAAAGTGCTTTTAACGAGTTGAGTTATCCTGGCTGTTTACTGAGAATTAAAGGCCCTCGCCGCATGGGTAAAAGCTCATTGCTCAACCGTTTGTTGGCCCATGGTCGTCATCAGAAATATCACACCGTTACCCTCAACTTTCAGGAAGTAGACCGAGAAATTTTTGATCATCTTGACTGTTTTCTGCGCTGGCTATGCGCCAATGCCAGTCGACAGTTGGGCCTACCGTCCAAAGTAGAAGCCCTGTGGGATAAAGAAATGGGCAGTAAAGTCAACTGCAAACTTTATTTTGAACGCTATCTGCTAAAGGAGATCTCATCTCCGTTGGTATTGGGGATTGACGAACTAAATCGTATTTTTGGATATGCAAATATTGTTCAAGATTTTTTACCCATGCTGCGGGTATGGCACGAACGTTCAAAAGATAGTGAAATCTGGCAAAAGCTAAGGCTTATTTTGGTTCATGCCACCGATCTATACGTACCGTTAAATCTAAATCAGTCTCCGTTTAATGTGGGTTTACCCATTAAGCTTGCTCCCTTTACCCTGGAGCAGCTGAGCATTCTGGCCTGTCGTTATGGTGTGGGTAGTCTATTGCAGGACCGGGCGTGGCATTCTTTTTATCGATTGATTAATGGTCATCCCTATCTAGCAGGTCTAGCGTTTTACACGTTGCAGCAGGGTCAGCTGTCTCTAGATCAAATAGTATCTACAGTGACAACAACTGGAGGTATCTATAAGCCGCACCTTCAGCGCTGTTTGGCTATGCTAAAAAGCGATCCATCAATTGCCACGAGCTATTATCAAGTCGTTACTCACCCCGATGGGGCTGTACTGGATGCGATCGCAAGTTATAAACTCGATAGCCTAGGGTTAATTCGTTTTGATCAAGCCCTAGTCAAGCCCAGCTGTGAGCTTTATCGCATGTATTTTAGCCGTCAGCTAGATACGTTTGAGCCCTAGTATCTCCGCTAATGTTCTCAATGTGAGCTTAAAATTACACCTCCATCACCTGTCGTCAGTTTTGTAAGAAAGGTGAGCAGTTTGTGAGGATGTTACTTAACACCTCACAAGTTCAGAGACTTTTAAGGGGTTTCCAGTGAAGAATAAGACTATAGAGTTCTATACCCCATGCGATATCAAGTTGGTGGCACTCTGAATGCAACAGATCCCACATATGTCGAGCGACAGACAGACATTGACCTGCTAGAAGCACTGATAGCAGGCCAGTTTTGCTATGTGCTCAACTCTCGTCAGATGGGCAAATCCTCCTTGATGGTGCGGACTAAGTATCGCCTGCAGCAGGCGGGGCATCGCTGTGCCATGGTCGATCTCACCAGTATTGGCAGTAAGCGGATAACGCCAGTCCAATGGTATAAAGGGTTGCTGGCTGAGCTTTGGCATGATTTCCCCATGGCCGACACGGCTGATGATGACGACTTTCAGCACTGGTGGCAGACTCAAGGTGATATCTCTTTACCTCAAAAATTTAGCCGATTTATTGCCGATAGATTATTAGCTCAGCATCCTAACGACCATTTTTATATTTTTTTAGACGAAGTTGACAATGTCTTGGGACTGCCCTTTGTCGTTGATGACTTCTTTGCCGCGATTCGCTATTGCTACAATCGACGAGCGATAGATCCAAGCTATCATCGCATTACGTTTGCGATGTTTGGGGTGGCTAGTCCAGCAGATTTGCTCCAGGATAAACAACGAACGCCTTTTAACATTGGTCAAGCCCTATCCTTAGAAGGATTTTCATTGACTGAAACCATCCCGTTGGCGATCGGGTTGCAAGAGTTGGGGATATCTTCGCCTCCTCTCGCAGATATTCTACGGTGGACGGAGGGACAGCCGTTTCTAACCCAAAAAATCTGTCAGCTGTTAACCGAGGTGGAAGAGCCACTGACTAACGCCCCCGATGCTCGCGCTCGCTGGGTAGACCGAGTGGTACAGACTCGAATTATTGATAACTGGGAGGCCCACGATGAGCCTGAACATTTAAGGACTATTCGCGATCGCATTCTCCATCAACCCCACCTTACGGGGCGTCTGTTAGGGCTTTATCAACAGATTCTAGCCAACCAAGCCGTCTCCTTTGATGGTAGTCAGGAACAGACAGAACTACTGCTTTCAGGCTTAGTCGCCAATCGTCAGGGACATCTCCAAGTCAAAAACCCCATTTACCACACTATCTTTAGCGAGGCCTGGGTGACCCGGCAACTGTCCCTGCTGCGACCCTACTCAGAACCCTTTACTCACTGGATTGCCTCTGATCAAAAAGAGTCGGCTTATTTACTGAGCGGTCTGGCGTTACAAGAAGCCATCGCCTGGGCCGACGAAAAACAGCTAAGCGATTTGGATTATCGTTTTTTGAGAACTAGCCAACAAAAAGAACAACAGCGGATTGAAACGCAGCTAGTCGAAGAACAACAACAGCGTGAACAAACTCAGTTTGCCCTAGCTATTACCCGTGAAGCACACCAGGTAGTGGCTGAGGCTAAGTTAGCAAGTCGACAGCGAGTTAAGCGCTTGCGTTTGCCACCCTGGAGGATTGGGTTAGTGGGCTGCTGTACCGTATTTTTTGTTTGGCTGCTATTTCTTACGGGTTGGCTGCAGGGTAGTGAATGGACCTTGCTCGATAGCTTTTTTCAGCTGCGTCAGGGGACTACGCCTATGGATTCTCGCATCACCCTAGTCACAATTGATGAAGCAGATTTACAACGGGTAGGCCGATATCCCATTCCAGACGGTATTATTGTCGATGCCTTGCAAAAATTAGCAACGCAACAACCTCAGCAGATTGGTCTGGTGTTTTATCGTGATTTACCGGTTGAACCGGGTACGGAACAACTTACTGAGCTGTTTGCTACCATGCCCAACTTAGTTGGCATTGAGAAAGTCATTGGCAATCAAGTTGCAGCCCCGCCTAAGCTAGCTAATCGAGGCCAGGTGGGGTTTAGCGATCAGGTGTTTGACACCGATGGCAACCTACGTCGAGCCTTGTTGTCATTGCGTACACCAGATGGAAAACTCCATTATAGTTTGGCCCTCAGGCTAACACTTAACTACCTCGAATCCATGGGGATTCATCCTAGTTCGTCGTCCCAATCGTCCCATATCATACATTTAGGTCAGGCAACGCTACGACCGTTTCGTCGCAACAATGGTGGCTATGTCCGCGCCGATGATGGCGGCTATCAGATGTTGATCAACTACTGGGGCACCCGGAGTAAATTTCAAACCTATTCTCTCCAGCAGATACTAACGGATAGAGTGCCAGCCGCGATGATGCGCGATCGAATTGTACTAATTGGGCCGATCGCTGAAAGCGTACAAAATCTTGTGGGCACACCCTACAACACATCTTGGTTGGGCCTACCCCAAGAAGAAATGGCTGGAATTACGGCCCATGCTAATATTATTAGCCAACTTTTAGCGGCTGCTTTAGATAAACGACCGCTTTTACACACATGGCCAGAATTTTACGAGAACCTGTGGGGGCTGATGTGGGCATTAGCGGGAGCTGGTATGGCCTGGTGGCTTAAATATCTCAAATATATTCTGATTGCTGGGGTTACTGGTCTCATGGCTTTATTAATGCTCTGTTATGGCAGCTTTTTAGCTGGGTGGTGGCTCCCTTTGTTACCTGCTGGGTTCAGTTGGAGCCTTTCCACCCTGGCCTTTGTCATGATGACTTACCAACGGTTAAAACGAGTTCAACTGCAACAGACAGTACAACAGCTCATAACAATTTCCCATGAGAAACCGGCTGTGGGGCAAATTGCGCTAGAATATCTTCAACAAACTGAGAGTGAAGAAAATCAGAGATTGATTCATAGTCTTTTGAGTAAGCGTCTTCCTCAGTTTCCGTCTTAACAGCTGCTGTCTTTGGATAAACTGTCTTGAAGAAAAGCTGTCTTTGAGAAAAAAGCTTATGCCGTGCGTTGCTTGGTCGATAATTCACTGCGCGAGCCTAAACCCGATGTTCGATCAGGGGACTGATCTCCGGGAGGCTCAAAGTTTCTTGAAAAGCTGATTGTTTCTTGGGTAGTCGCGTTAGGTTGATGAGGAAACCTTACTGATTGTGGAGTATTTGTTGTAGTTGCAAAAAAGACCAGTAGAATCGCTGATTTCCAGCTGATGGATCGGATGTAACCAATGGATATCATTTGATACATTGTTCTATAAGGTAAAATTTTTGATTTAGCTAGCCAAGTCTTTACAGACTGTAAAAGTCTATAGAGCTGACAATTTTGACGTATTCGGCTGGTTTCTGGTGTACGTAAGTCCCTAGTAATTCTTTTAACTTACCTGTGGCCATGTTAATGGAAACGTTGCCACAGATTAAGTGAAATCATGCTTTTCCTACTGTTTTGAAGGATGGGATGACTAGGTTAGAAAAGTGGGAAAGACATAGAGGTTAGAAAAGTAAGAGAGTCTGTTTTTATTACTTTCTAAGCATGGGGTTCAAACGATGGGGACTGCTTTTGTGCTGGGGTATGAGCTATGCTTGTAGACAATTATTGGTGACTGGCTCATAGCTAGACTGTAGTTGGTAATATTTGTTATTTTCATTGTTCTCTGTCTGTGAAAAATTTGTTTTTGGAAATACCTGCTGTTGACGGAGGATCTTAAGGGATGAAGCGTCGCGAGTTTGGAAGTTTTCTGGGTTTAGGGATGTTGGCAACGTCTTTGCCCGTTGCGATCGCAGCCTGCCTACCTGTAAAACCTACTGCTGATGCACCAAAAACAGAAGCTGCCATTCCACCAGAAACACCCATATTGCGGCCCGATGGGTTTAAAACTTTGGGCACTGTGGCTGAGCTAGATAACAACGGTTACCTAGCTGGTAATGACTCTACAGCAGGGCCTATTATCGTTATTCGCAATGCTGCCAATGATGTTTTGGCCCTTAGCTCTGTGTGTACTCACCAGGGCTGTATTGTCGAGTGGAAAGAGAATATATTTACCTGTCCTTGCCATAGATCTAAGTTTAAAACTGACGGTGGTGTTGCCGCTGGGCCTGCTACAGATTCGCTCAGTGTCTATGAAGCCGTAGTTGACGGTGACTGGGTATTAGTCAAAGTCGCGCTATAGCTGCCAGATATGACTCTTAAGTGTGTCTATCTGGCAGAGTGGCAGAGCCGACTCTAGTCGTACCTCTTCTGTAGAGATCTACATAACACCATCATTTCTAGAATGACGATGACACAACAGATTGCCAAATAGCCTGCAGATGCGGATCATTAGGATGATCTTCTAGCTCTCTGAGCAAGACGGCTAACATGTCATACCAATAGCCATTTTCAGCGAACCATTGAGCCTGTTCTAGAGGTGTTTTTTTCGATATCGACTCAGTCACAGCAGTCCGTTGCACCCAGCCAACCAAGACAGGATTATCTGGATCTGGCTGTTCATCACAGACTACCACTACATGCCAGCGATAGTTGCGGCCTATGGTTAGAGGCTGGGGCTGGTCTGAGAGCGACAAACTGATTAAGCCGGTTTGGCCTGCCACCCAAAAATCTTCTTCTGCATAGTAGCGCTCTTCCTCATCTGTTATGGTGAGAATTAACCGTTGGGCTGAGGTATTTTCAGGTATCTGTACGACTACAGTAGGCCGTGCTGCCAACGTTAGGCCGAAGTTGTTCTCGGGCATCAGCGCTTCTATCGTCTCTTCTTCTAAGGTACAGCGTCCACCAGTTCGTGACCCTAAACCAGACGTGCGGTCAGGAGAATCATCTCCTGGTGGAGTAAAGGTGTCATTAAAAGTAATGGCTTCTATTGAGTTTGTATGGGTAGGAGAGATCTGAGCTTTGCTAGATTGAGCAGTAGTAAGGGTTACGATAACAGACAGTATGGCCGTTGTTCCCCAACGGGCTATTGGTGAACAATAAAAGGAATGTAAGAGATGCATTTAGTTAAACATTTTGTAAAGAACTAAACTGAGCTAATTTGCTGTGACAATCTCTATCAAAACTTACATGGCTATTTTTGTGAATTCAGTGAAGTTTTCAGCAAAAATGCGTAGAAAAATTCAAAAACTTAGCTGAATCTTTTTAGACAGGTGTTCACATTAGAGCTATACAAATAGCTCTTTCATCGGGTGAATATTCCTTTAACCAGTCAACTGTGTCCGCCGCTGCTCGAAGTATCTATAGCCAATTACCGATGAGCACAAACGGAGCCCAGTAATAGGGATGGTTATAATCCGAACTTTCTAACAGTAAACGCTGCGCCTGTTGTAATGCTTCTGCGCGCGATCGCGACCGTTGGCGGAGCTGCTGATACAACTCGGTCATTAATTCTGCTGTCGAGAAATCTTCCACAGCCCACAGCGAAGCGATAGTACTTCTAGCCCCAGAACGCACGGCTACACCCGCCATGCCCAATGCGGCTCTGTCATCCCCCTTGGCTGTTTGACAAGCACTTAGGATCAATAGCTCAACCGGGGTCTGTAGCTCTTTCTGTTGGAGTAAACTCTCTAATTCTTTGATGTGTAGGCGAGTATTCCAGGTCAAAATAAACGTCTCATCAACCTTGGAGCTAAACTGTCCATGGGTGGCTAGATGCACGATGGAAATTGGACGTTCGACCACTTCTTTGGCTAGCTTTGCCTTGGTAAAATTTTGGTTTAACAACACGCGAGCCGATGTTTGGGCTTGAATTTGATTCATTTCCACATCTACGGCAGGTAGGGCGTTAAACCCCTGGCGGGCCACTGACATACCTCCAGCTAACACCTCAAACCGCTGGTCGCTCAGACCTGGCGATTCAAATAGCTGTAACCCAGGTGTGAGGGCGATGCTATAGCGCTCAATCAAAAACTGATTACCATCGTGCAAGACCGCCATGGACAAGTTACGAAGATAGCCATCTAAAACAAATACTAGGCGCTGAATACCCTGCTGGGTCAGTGTTGCTTCTGCCGGACGCAGCAACCAATCATAGAGCTGTTGGGCCGGAGCTAGCACCCGAGTCGCTGGAAAAGCTGGGTTGAGAGCCTGCCGTAATGCCTGAAATGTTTCTTGCCTTGCTTTGGGAGACAACGATGTGCCGTAATGCTGTAGTACTCCATTAGGCAGGGCTAAAATCACCTCCAGCCGCTGATCTAGCAAAATAGGATAAACAACGGCAGCTTGGGCATCAATTTGGTCGATCGGTCGAGAGCTGTAGGTTAGGCAGGCTTCTCGAAAATAGTTTTCTAGCTCTGCTAGCTGTAGGGCTTCGATTACATCCCGAGACTGAGCTAGCCGCTGCTGCTGCTCAGCTACCGGTAGTTCATCGATATCTTGTAATAGTAGCTGGACTAGTTGTCGATAGACGGGTTCTACCTGTTGTTGAAAGGAAAACTGAATATCAGGATTTAAAGCGACGAGATCTTTATCTAGAGACTCTAATAAGGTAACGGCTTGGTTATAGGCAACAATAGCCGCTTGCGTCTTGCCCTGTGCTTTGAGAACACGTCCCCGCTGCCACTGCCAAACAGCAGTAATTTCATCTGCCTGCCCTTGTTGAGCGCGATCCAAGGCCTGGTCTGTTAAAGACAATGCCTCAGAGAACTGCTGTGATTGTTCGTAGAGTTTGCCTAGCTGGCCTAGGGCGTAGGATTGGGCCTGGGGATCGTTGAGAGATTGAGCTTGCTGAATGGCTTTGGAGAGAAGAGATGCGAGGGAACGGGGAGACGGGAAGAAATCTGGATAGGTTAGAAGGGTTTCGGTAAAGTTTACTTTGGCATAAATTCCCCAGCGACTGGGGGGAAGGCTCTGAAGCTGGGTATATAGGGTGTCTGCGGCGGTAGTCGACGGGGCGAGCCGCAGCTGGTTTAGGGCTGTTTCGAGCCAAAGGCGAGAGGTGGGAGCGGCGGTCGTTAACGCCTGTTGATAAAATTCAACGGCTGTTTGAGTCTGTCCCTGGGCTTGGGCGGTGTTACCCAGTTGAAACTGGGCCTGGGCGATCGCACTTCTCGCATCCAATGTCTGGGCAATCGCTAAACTATCGGTCAATACGGTCTGGGATTCTGCCAACGCTCCGGTTGTTCTTAACATAATGCCAATGGATTGCAGACCTTGAGCTTTGATTAAGGAATCTGGCTGGGCGGTCAAATCCTGGCGTAGAGCGGTTATTAAACGACGGGCCTGGGCATAGTAACCCAGCGATCGCAAGGCTTGGATCTGATTAGTTTGAGCTAAAACAATGCCGGTGACATCATCTCCCTGGCGATAGTTTTGTTCGGCTGTCTGCCACGTGGTTAAAGCGTCAGCGGAGTGCCCCTGATAAAACTGTAAGCGACCCTGGGCATTGAGCACCTGGGCAATAGCCATAGCCTGATTAGGCACATGCCTGCGGGCCTCGGCAATGGCGTGTTCGGCATCAGACCACTGGCCCAGGTCCTGATAGGCCAGGGTGAGATAGGTGTAGGCTAAGGTTTGGTTAGTTGCTGTGTCTGCTGTAGCGGCGGCTTGTTGCCACTGGGTAACCGCCTGTTGTAGCTGGCCCGCATCGTAGAATTGTTGTCCTTGGTCTAGCAGGTCTGAAGACCCCAAACTTCGGGGTTTGGAGAGTTGGACAACGTTTGCCCCATCGCCAATGTACGGAAGATCCGCTGCCCGAACGGTGCTCACACTGAGCCAATAGCTCAAACAACAGGTGAGTATACAGATTAGACCGTAGCGTAGCTGTTTCATACTGGCCCCCGAGATGCGGCACAGTTTGGAGCCTTCAGGTTAGCTGGCAACTGGGAGACACTGGCCACTAACTGCACCTGTCCTCGATCATTGACAAACCAGTCTTGGGCTTCGCTTAAAGTTTCATGGACCAGCTGAGGGGCAGTTATCTCACCTGTGGATTCGCTCGGCCGTCGCCAGTCGTGTAAAACCGTGCTGCCCTGGTTTAGCTGGCGCGGATCGGTGGGTAAGCCGCCGCGTCCTGTTGTAATCAAAGAATTGGTTGGATTAGCTGGAGCACCGCAGCGGGCCGTGATTTGATCGGCTGAGGCGAGCTGGTCGGGCAGTACAACATCTGTGGGCTCAATGTCTGGATTAAACTGTTCAATCACAACATCGCCATCGAGACCAAACTGGGAGCTGGCGGTGATGTCGTTTAGGGGCGTGAGGTTTTCTCGAAAGTTGATACCGAGCAGGCCCTGGGTTGCGATCGCAATCCTCCCCCCATTCCCTTCAAACGCATTGGCCGTAATATCGCTGTTACTGCCGGGAATCGCAATAATAAACCCATCGCCTACGGTAATGTTGCCGCCGTTACCGCCCGCCCCTGCCTGCCCTGCTGTAGTGGAAATCAGGCTACCGTTGCGCAATACCAACAGGTCATCAATCTGCAGAACAATATTACCCCCTTCCCCAGAGGCACTGGTGGCGGTGATATTTCCCCGATCGAGAGACAATAGCCGAGCCCCAATGCCAATATTGCCAGCATCCCCCTGGCCCTCACCGCTCACCGTCACCGTTGCCCCATCAATGATGCGAAAGTCTCCTGTGGTCACCTGAATATTGCCTCCGGTCCCCGTGGCTGTTTCAAACGATGAGGCCAGTAGCCCACTGGCAATGCCCGTATCGGTGGGGTCAATTAAATCCACAGACTCGGTGGCCACCACGGTTAGGTCCCCTGCCTGCCCGGTGCCAAATGTGGTCGTAATCGCCTGGGCACCGCCGCTGGCCCGCAGTCGCTGGGTTTGCAGATTAATATCCCCCGAGGGAGCGGTGGTAAATGAGCCCGTTGCCAGGAGCGAACCGTCGATTTGCAGATCGTTGGTGGCGGTAATATCGATGTTGCCGCCTGTGCCGTTGCCCAGGGTGGTGGTGGATACCAAAGCCCCGTCACGAGCTGTCAATATAGGGGTTGCAATCGTCACATTGCCAGCTGCTCCATCCCCAGCTGCTATTGTTACAATTCCCTGGGTAAAGTCATTTACACTCAGCGTGCGATTTAAGGCAGGGTCAATAATTTGCTCCGTCAGCACGTTAAAGCCGTTGCCTATCAGTTCAACAGATTCGTCTGCCTGAATACGAATTTGTCCACCTCGTTCATCGGTAGCACTGGACGCAGCGATTCGTCCATCATCCAACAGTAGTGTATCCACAACGATATCAATATCTCCCCCCGCACCATCAGATACAGTCTCTGTAGTAATCTCACCACCGTTGCTTACCACCAATTGTCCAGCGATAATCTCCATGGTGCCGGCATCACCAGTTCCTAAAGAATTCGCTTGAATGCCACTAGATACAATTCCATCAGTTGACGTTCCAGTAATTTCGATTAGATCTGTTGCTGCAATCGTTGCTTGCCCCCCCTCTCCCTGACCTAAGGTAGCTAGAGAGATAACAGATCCATCCTGAAGGCTAAGATTTTGAGTAGATAGATCAATACTTCCGGCCTTGCCCTCGCGGCTGACCGTAGCTGTACCAAGAAAAGCACCCTCCCTTAACTCGACTTGTTCTGCTTGAATGGATAGATCACCAGCATTGAGCCCCACCAAAGATGTATTGGTTAAAAAACCAGCGACCCCCTCTAGCTCAACAATGGATGCATTAATATCGATATCTCCCCCCTGTCCAGCAATCGAGAAGGTGGTGAGTCCACTGCCTTCTCGCACAGACAGACGTCCAGTATTAATTGAAATTGTTCCTGAACTGCCACGACCTACACCAGAGGCAACAATGCCTGTATCATTTTGGATAATGGCCTGCAATATTTGCTCGGGTGTAGGTACAAAAGGGCCAGGCACATCCGCAGATATATCAACAAATTCCGTGGCATTAATTGTAATGTCACCTCCATCTCCAAGACTGGTAAAACTCGCAGTCGTCGCAACACCAACCCCTTCTGTCACAAAAGTACCTGGTTCTTTAATAATCGTTAAACGATCGGTGTTTATCGTTAAATCACCGGCATCTCCACTCCCAAACAACGCTAAGGTAGCAATCCGCCCATTTCGTAACAGGACCTCATTGGCATTGACCTGAACATTACCCCCTTGAATATCGCTAGCATTGATAGCAACGACGATTGAGTCCTCCAGCACTACTGTTGGAGCAGTGAGTAGTACATTACCGGGGTTGCCTGCCGCGTCAATTCTTGTATCTACGGATAGCCGATCTCCATCGCGAATTATGGAGATAATATTGCCGCCTGTAAACGTTAAATGGCCAGATGCTGTGCGACCACGAGTACTAATGTTGTCTAAGATGGTTAGATTATTGGCTGCATCCAACGTTATGTCGCCGCCTGCAATTTGAGCCTCAGCAAACAGGATATCTGCGGTTATGATATTGCCCTGCTGACTTTGGATGGAAATATCACCGCTATTTACAGTTTGGGGTTCCAAAAATGGAGAAATCGGATTTTGTAATCCTGTTATCAGTGGCCCAGTGACTATATCAGACAAGGCAAAAAGGGTAATATCGTTACCATCTCCATTTAACTGAGTTGTATTGATAGTGCCACCCGTTGTTTCAATCTGACTAGTCTGGTCAAAAGTACCGGATATGACACTAACAGAGCCACTGTTCGTCAAGATTTCTGACCCAGGCTGCATGAGAAATTGAGCTACACCAGGATCTCGATCAGCTGAGATAACTGGTTGGGCATTAAACTGAGCTGTGAAGTCACCGCCATTAAGGCTAATACTCCGGTTAGGATTAATCACAATGGAGCGGCCGGTCTGTAGAGTTAAATTATTACCAGAAGTACTGATGATCTCATCATCTACCGTGATGTCGTTGTCTGCCTGTAAGACAACATTATTGGCTGTGAGCAAGCCGCTGATGACATTTCCGCTGGTGGGTGTACCCGCTTGGAGAATAATATCTTTTGGATCGATAAAGAATGTGCCAGTCGTGCCATCTGCTAGCTGAGTATCCACCGTCCCTATTGAGTCCACACTATTGCCCGATAGCTCTACCTGGCCACCGGGGGCAATCAGCGTGCCCAGATTGCGAGCGGTTCCCCCCAGCAGAGTTAAATTCTGTTGGGGGTTAACGGCCAACGTCCCGCGATTTTCCAATAAGCTATTGCTCGTGTTGGCACCATACTGAATCCCTGGCGACACATTCACCCTCAGTAGCGGTGAGGGCACATCAGGCTGAACGGCACTAAATTCGTACCCATCAACCCATAGACTATCGATACTGGCGGCCATAAATGAACCAGCGACATCTAACTGGGCATTATCACCAAACACAATGCCGTTAGGATTGAGCAAAAACAAGTTGGCTAAACCATCCACACCCAACGTACCGTCAATTGCCGAGGGGGCACTCCCCGTTACGCGGGTGAAGATATTGGCAATATCTGCTGGGTTAGCAAAATAAACCTGCTGTCCGGGCTCAACATTAAACTCAGAAAAACTATGGAATATCCCAGTGCCACGCACCGCACCGCCGTCTAGACGTAGACCACCGGCAGTGGGGATAACCGTTGAAGCCTCATTGCCAAGGATGGTATCGGGTACTACCTGGGCCCATGCGTTTGAAACAGTGGGCACGGTGATCATAGGAGCTACCGTCGCCGATAATAGGCCCACCAGACCATATCTCAATCCCTTCCAACCCAGACAGATAGGTAAATTAAGCATAAAAAATCAGAGCACCCGCTAGTGGGTATTTAACCACACAATAAATCCATGCTCTGCCATTTCAAATTTAAGTAGCATTTTCATAGCGGACATCATACTTCTTAATAATAAATCTTACCTTTCTTACCTTTCTTACCTTGAGCAAGAAAGGTAAGTTGAGGTGAGAGAAGTGAGCGGCTTGATCAGGGTCTTCTCTTTAACACCTTTGTTGCCGTTTCTTTTAGATAAACTCTGGCCACGGCTGCTTAGATAACGGGCGTTGGCACTGCTGTCATGCTCAAGCGGTTTGCTGCTCGGTTTGAGCCAATGCTGTTAGCTGACCAGCTTGTTTATTCGTTGCTTTTTACTTGGAGAGAGACAACCTATGGAACCAATGCTTGGACAGATAGTGATTTTTGCGGGTAACTTTGCCCCTAGGGGGTGGGCATTTTGTGATGGCAGCCTTTTGCCAATCAGTCAAAATCAGGCGCTGTTTAGCCTCCTAGGAACCATCTATGGAGGAGATGGGCGAAACACCTTTGGCCTACCCGATCTTCGAGGTCGTGCTCCTGTTCATGAGGATCGTGACCACCATAGGCTGGGAAACAAAGGTTACCTCACAGACAATCTCACGAAGTATGAGCCTGGTAAAGGAATAGAAACAGCAGCAACCCCTTATTTAGCGGTTAACTACATCATCGCAGTTCAGGGTATATTTCCATCGCGTACCTAAGCTCCGCTGATAAGTGAGATGCAGGCGATCGCAAGTCGTTACAAAAGCTAAACCTTTATCTGCGGGAGGATCGGTTAAAAATGATGGCTGATTTAGCAGGTAAGGTTTAGTTGCGATCGCACTAAATAATAAAAGTAAGAAAAGAGAGATCTAATGGGTGATTGTGTGTCATTCCACGCTTATGGATCTATATTTGGCAAGAAGTATATTTCTGCTACTACGAGTAAATATAGTCTGATTACATCCGCCTACATGCAGCTACACCCAGAACTGGCAGCTTCTTAGCTCTGGGGCGATTAGATACGATACATAGCTTCTGTACGACAGCTTTTTACTTCAAAATTAGAGGCACTCATGAGTCAAGCATCAAGGTCTGGCAATGTTTATGTACAGAATTACATTTCTGGAAAGCCGGGGACTCTATACACCCTTGATTTAGAAACAGGCAAAACCACCCTCATAGGCAGTCTTGCTACTGAGGTCTATGACTTAGCATTTGCCGGACAAAATCTCTACGGCCTAAGAAAAAAAGATTTCGGCTTTCGTAAAACGATGAAGCTGATCAAAATTGATCCCGCTTCGGGCAAAAGTGAAGATGTCGGAGATACCCAATTTGATGTGGTGGGCTTAGCCTGTAATCCCACTAACAATAAACTCTACGCAACCGCCCATAGAAATAGTCAAATTGTTGAACTCAATCTAAAAACAGGCAGAGGTACCCCCGTCGCTACCCTGAGCGATCGAGAACGTCAATGTGGTGAAATAGCCTTTAGCCCTGAAGGAATAGCCTACATTACCTTGATCGGAACAGATTTAAAAAAATATTTAGCAACCTGTAATTTAACAACAGGTGAAGTTATTCTTCTGGGAGATACCACATTTCCTGGCTTAGCCAGCATGAAGTTTATCGGCGATGAACTCTATGGCGTCGCTGGTAAATATGAAGGTGTCGGCGGCAGTAATGGCCAACTCATCCGCATTGACAAAGCTACCGGTCAAGGCCAGCTCGTTACCACCACAGACCCACTAGCCTGCTGGGCTGGAATAGCCGTTGGGGCAACTGTCTCCGCCAAGACTCCATCGGTTACTCCTCCCGTATCGGTTACCCCTCCCGTATCGGTTACTCCTCCCGTATCGGTTACCCCTCCCATTGAAATTACCCCTCAGTCCCCTACCAATCAGAGAGAGATGAGTCTTTTAACAATTGATACTAAGAATAACTGCTATGTAATCGATCCTAGCGAGATGAATAACCTACAGCAGAATGTAGCGAATTCATTGACATTGGAAGAAGGCATATTTGACATTCAAATTGCAGGTGGG
>JBCDFI010000004.1:0-34010 GCA_039178155.1 Cyanobacteria bacterium P01_H01_bin.105 | reverse complement strand
TCAATGGCATGGCACAGCGCCATCACATGATGTTCTGCAGTGTCCACTTCATCCCAGTCCAAGCTAGATATCTCAGATAGCTGTCGACCACACAGCTGAGTCGTCAAAAAATTGGACAAAATTTGTAGCTCACGGTCAAGCCCCCCCTCATCCTGGCCTGTCCCAGCCCCTGTAGTCCCCCTCGGAAGACTCACCACCATAGATTCAGTGCCATAGTTATCCAATACAACCACTAGCAGCACCTGAGCAGCCGACATTTGCACCAGCTGCAAATGCTTAACCACCCTGTTCTCCAATCTCGGCATGGTCACCAACGCCACATAGCCACTCAAATGAGCCAATATTTGGGCAGCTTCCTGGAGTAACGCCTCCACACTCCACCCCTGCCAACTCAACTGTTGCGTCAAGAGCCGATCAATCCGCTGGGCCGTTGGTTTAGATGGCTTAATTAACTCATCCACATAAAGTCGGTAACCTGAATCAGAAGGCACTCGCCCTGCCGAGGTATGGGGCTGATATAAAAAACCAGAACGCTCCAATGCCCCCATCACATTCCGAATTGTTGCCGCACTAACATTGAGGTCAAAGGCTTCTAATAGTGCTTTTGATCCTACAGGCTCTGCTGTCGATACATAGTGACGCACGGTTGCGCGCATCACCTGTTGCTGACGGGGATTTAGATTCCTAGATTTATCGACAGCCATCAATATCCAAAAGTACGAGCATCCATATCAAGCGTTATCTAGCCCTAAAGGACTCTAGGTAAACACATTTTAGAAGGCGACATCTCACAAGAAAGCTCAATAAGATACTAAATCTTTTAATGAAAATATTAGATTGTATTTTCCAAAAAGGATTTAAAGACTTCAAGGATGAACATATTGTTACAGTTTGACTAGTCAGAAAATTACTCAGGGTAGCTCCATCTGGAATAAACCAGGTTGACAACTCAAGCCCCTCTAACTGTTCCCTACATGCTGTGCTTGAAATACTCGTTTAAATTTAGATCTTCGCTGTTCTTGATCTTGCGCATCATAGACCGGGTAATCAACTTTCCCTGTTCGACTAAAATCGCACCAGTTAACGGATGTAATAAGTCCTGCGCGGCTCGCCGACCAATTAAAGACTCAATATCTTTTATGGAGTTGACATACATGCCAGGCGGCACCTCCACAACAACACCATTTCCTTTTACCCTAGCCTGACAGGCTAGACGGGAATTTGCCTTACAGGACGTAATAATTGCCAGCGTGCGTTGCTCCCGCCGACTAATGGGAGTCAGTTCACCCATGCCATCATTCACATAAATATGGCATGTGGCACACATGCCACGCCCGCCACATTCCTTAAGAACGGTCAACTCCTGATGTAATAAAACCGACAGGAGATTGCCATTAGTTTCAACAGCACTCTCCTGGGCAATAGGTTCTAATCGAACTGTTTTTACCATAAATACATACGTATCAATAAAAAAGCATTAAGAAAAAATGCCACCCTATTCACACCAATATCTTTAACTAATTTAAACAGACCGTACATTGAATCCGATGCATCCGTTTCTGTATAAAATCCTTACGGCTAGACATCAAATAACAGCCGCCAATGCTGTTCAGGCAGGGTTTGCTCAACCAATGCATCATAATCGCGAATAATACGAGTACATCGCTGATGAAATCGCTGGGTCCATAAACGAATCTCTGCTAGTTGCTCTGGGGATAGCTGTGGGTCCATTTCTAAAGCACTGATAGTGCCATCACCAGAAATACAAAATTTATCTAGCCAGACGATACCCTGTGATTGATCGCTACGCCAGTGATTTGCGACCAGCTGGGTTCCCAAATATCGACTGGTTATTTGACTAAGACTATTCATAGCTGCGACAACATCGTCTGTGTTAGCGGATGACAACTGAGACGAAATGGTAGAAACATGCGTCACTGTTTCCGCTCGAATGGCCTGTATGCTTTCAACTAGCGCTGAATAGTCAGCTTTTATAAACTGCATTAGCTCGCTGACTGACTTTGAATATTGGGTAGAAAGCAACCCTTTGCTAAGAATCAGCAACACCGCTTCGTTCTCTACTTTGTGCAACTCCACCTGATATGCACCAAATTGAAACACGCTAAATTCCAGCGATGCGGGCGTTGTTCTGATAATCTGCTGAATTCCTTGCAACAGTACGGGCAGCTGTTCAGGAGCATTCCCTCGCGGAAAGCCAACGCTATAGGCATGGTCAGATGCATCCTTTAACGACATTAGGCTCAAACCAACAATACCGGGCAGCTTTAGAAATTTTTGAATGAGTTGGTATTGCATATAGATAGGCCTAAGGCCAACAGAATATAAACGTGAGGTCCCTATAAAATGAGTAGGTCCATAGACAACCCTTAAAAAGATTTGCTCACAAACCAGTACGTTAGTTAACGTTTTGAGTTATTCTCCCCTCATAAGGAAGGAATGATCTACGTATCCTGTAGACTCTAACGTGCTAATAAGTGTGTTAAGCGGCGACAGGGTAGTTCTATTTGTATAGACAGTGCTTTTTGCCAGAAGCCCTTATCGATCGTGCCACGGATTTTGATTGAAATACCGGCGTTGACACCCTAACCGTTATGTCTGACCTCCCGTTTACGTTAGATCAACTGCGCATTCTAAAGGCGATTGCGGCAGAGGGTAGTTTTAAGCGAGCTGCCGATAGTCTGTATGTCTCTCAGCCCGCCGTTAGTCTACAAGTGCAAAATCTTGAGCGCCAGTTAGATGTGCCGCTGTTTGACCGTGGAGGTAGGCGGGCTCAGCTGACAGAAGCCGGTTATCTGCTTTTGGAGTATGGCGATCGCATTCTCAGTCTCTGCCAGGAAACCTGTCGGGCCATTGAAGATCTTCAAAAACTGCAGGGGGGCACCCTAATTGTGGGGGCCAGCCAGACTACTGGCACTTATTTATTGCCTAGAATGATTGGTCTGTTTCGTCAGCGATATCCCGATGTGGCAGTCCAGCTCCATGTCCATTCCACTCGTCGCACCTCTTGGAGTGTCGGCAACGGTCAGATCGATCTAGCCATCATTGGGGGTGAAGTCCCACCAGAGCTTCAGGACTCCTTGGAAATTATTCCTTATGCTGAAGATGAGCTGGCGTTGATCATGCCTGTTTTTCATCCTCTAGCCAGCAGTCAGGCCATTCAAAGAGAAGACCTCTACAAACTCAAGTTTATTTCCCTTGACTCTCAGTCCACCATTCGTAAAGTGATTGATCAGGTCCTAACTCGTTGCGGGATTGAAACCCGACGATTACGGATTGAAATGGAACTAAATTCCATTGAAGCCATCAAAAATGCTGTGCAATCTGGTTTAGGTGTGGCCTTTGTCTCGATTTCAGCCATTGAGAAAGAACTACAAATGGGGGTATTACATCGGGCCAAAATTGACTCGGTCGTGGTTAAACGCACCCTATCGGTTATTTTTAATCCCAATCGCTATCGTTCAACGGCAGCCGGGGCCTTTACAAAGGAGATTTTGCCTCAGTTTACAAATCGCGAGATTGACTTTGACCACCGACCAGATCGCAAGAAAAATGGTAGTAATCAGACGTCCCCTGCTAAGGCTACAGCTAATGGTAAACCGATAGACAAGAATCCCGTAGAAGAGAGCAGTTAAGCTTTAGATAGGCTTATTCTTGGGCGTTGCCACCTTAATGCGTCGTCACACTTCTGCTCCATGCAATTACACTGCACCCGGCCTGGATGTTCTCGGCCAGTCAACTTCCATCCCAATTTAAAGAAATCAATCCAAACAGCGTCTCAGTTATTTTGTACCAACTGTGGAATGCCGCTGATTTTGAGAGGGCGTTATCTGCCAGAACGACTCTTAGGGCAGGGCGGATTTGGAGCGGCTTACTATGCGTGCGATCGCGATACTCCCACATTGCGCCCCTGCGTTGTAAAACTCTTTCAACCTTCCGCCCAGCTCAATCACCAGCAGCTACAGATCGCCCAGCAGCTCTTTGCTCGTGAGGCGGAAGTACTGGAGCGCCTTGGGAACCAACACCCGCAGATTCCTGACCTTTATGCTTATTTTCCGATCATCGTTAAGTCTCCCTCATCGGGGCAAGATGAAGAGTACTTTTACCTGGTCCAAGAATTTATCGATGGAGAAGATCTAGAGCAAATTTTGGAGCGCCGCGGCCCTTTACCAGAAGGTGCTGTCAAAGCTATCTTGGTTTCTATTCTAAAAGTCCTAGATTTTGTCCATAAAAACGGTGCTATTCACCGCGATATTAAACCGTCTAACATCATGAAAACAGTTGATAATCAGCTGTATTTGTTAGATTTTGGGGCGGTTAAACAAGTTACTGGAGCCGCATCTGCTACTAAATCAACCGGCATCTACACCACAGGCTATGCTCCCCCGGAGCAGATTACTGGTGGTCAGGTATTTCCGGCATCCGATCTCTATTCCTTGGCGGTCACCTGCGTTGTATTGCTAACCGGCAAAGAAACAACCGAACTCTTCGATAGCTATAGCAACCGTTGGCGCTGGCAAGATCAGGTCACCTCAACCGACAAAAATTTAGCGCTGGTGCTAGACAAATTGCTTAGCGCAAGCCCACAAGACCGATACAACAGTGCCCAAACGGTGTTAGACGTCCTACTCCCCGGAACCAAATCGTCAGCCAAACTACCATCTCAAAGTCCTCAGCCAGCTTCAGCCCCATCCATTGCCCCGAGGCAGGCTGCTCCACCTAAACCCCTACCGGCTTCTTCATCTGCACCCATTGTCAACGCCCCACCGCCCACACCACCCCCTCAAACAGCAAAACCATCGTCTGGACAGTCCAGCAAGAGAATACTGCAACCGTGGCTGCTAGGACTCGCACTATTAGCGGCCTTAGTGACCGGTGGTGGATGGTGGATCAAAGAAAAAAGGCTGTTTGGTCAGTCTCAGCCAGCTGCGATCTCATCAGCTGAACGTTTTACCGATGTTGATGTACCAGCAGGGCAATTTACCTACGGTGGCAGCACTACTTGGGCTCCTATCCGAGGCATTATCAACCCCCAGCTACAGCAAGCTATTCCAGGCCTACAGCTGACTTACAAAGACCCAACCAATCAACCACCAGGGTCATCCACAGGCATTCAAATGCTGCTCGATGGTGAGCTAGATTTTGCTCAGACATCACGGCCCTTAACTCCATCAGAAAAACAGCAAGCCGCGCAACAGGGTATCACCTTACAAGAGATTCCTGTAGCTATCGAGGGTGTGGCCATTGTCATCCACCCAGGGTTAACCATTTCAAATTTGAGTCAGGCAGAGCTTCGAGACATCTATACAGGGCTCACCAATAACTGGCAGCAGCTAGGCGGCCCAGATTTGCCCATCGTACCGATATCCCGTAATGATGACGGGGGTACAGTCAAATTTTTTAGCCAGACCATACTTGATGGTGAGGTTTTGGCTACCAGAGTGCAACGCAGCAACAGCACCACTAATGCCATCCGTCTTACCGCCAACACCCCAGGCGCTATCTACTTTGCCTCCGCCCCAGAAGTAGTGGGTCAGTGTACAGTCAAACCGATTTCAATTGACCAACAGCCTCCGTATCAGCTCCCATATGTTGAGCTACAGACCTGTCCTAATCAGCGCAATCAGCCCAATCTTCAAGGTTTTGAGTCAGGAGACTACCCCCTAACACGACTGATTTATATTGTCGTCAATACAGACAAGCCTATTGGTAAGGCTTATGCAGAGCTGATTTTATCGACAGAAGGTCAAGTAGCGTTAAGCGACGCGGGATTTGCACGACTGCAATAACTTTAAGGAATATATTGCATTTACCAACGCTACAGACGTACTCTTACATATACAAAATACAAATAAAAAATTGTAGAGGCGCTATGGGAAACACCTCTACAATTGTGGCTCTTATGTTATCGCTTAGCCTTTAACCCTGCTGTTTTAGGCCAGCACCAAAGGGAATGCTGATGAGATTTTCACCATGGCTCTGAATCAGCCCTCGCTGACGTAACTTACCCATCAGACGAGTAACAGTTACGCGGGTTGAACCAATAGCACTGCCAATCTGAGCATGGGTCAACGGAAAAGGCAGATAATAACCATTATCACAGGGCTCGCCATACTCATCGACCAGCAACGTCAAAAAACCCAGCAGCCGATCAATTGTCCGACGCTGACCCAACGTGCTTAGCCACAGCAGTTTACGCTGATGTTGACGACGAAATGCATCTAACACCTCACGGCGAAAGTGAGGCCATGTATCTAAATCATTCCAATAGAGCCAAACAATCGTCGTTTGATCCACATGGGAAAAGCTCTGGAGAGTAAATGGTGGCTGCGCCACAATCTCAAACGGCTGACCAGCGCCAACAAACCCTAAAAACGCTTCTTCGGCCGCCACCAAAGGGACCCTTGCAGATGAACTCTTTTGTTGTTTGAGTGTGGCGCTGACCTGAGCACTCCCAACCAAACGTACAGCTCCCTGCTGCACTAGGTAAAGTAGTCCTGGACGGGTTGGAATTCGCTCATCCTTACTAAAGGTACGGCATCGATAGTGCTCCTGGGCCCAATCCAGAATACGTTGCCATACATGAAATGGCCGAGCATCATCTGATGGGATAGATGAGGACATGGGAAAGGTGCTGGAAGTTGTCGATAATTCAGATAGTGTCATTTACCTAGTGTCAAGCCATAGAGTTTGTAGACAAAACAAACAACCCGGAATGTTCTCATTTTCAGAAAATCCCAGTTATCAATACGCCCTGAAGACAGTCATTTATGAAAATTAAAAAGAAGTTAAGTTATAGCCCTATGTCAATTACCAGGGAGCAACCACGCTTGTCAACCGTAAAACCACGATCAGTATACGAAACAAACAAGTCAAGTACATTAATACAAACGACCGATCTAGTTGGCACCCCAAAATTGATTTCTTTATATTCACTTCAGCTTCTATTAAAGGAAAGCATTGAAATTCAATACCTAACCTTTAATATCGCTCCAAAAAGGTATGAACAAAGCTTGCCCTTCCCCTCTCATTGATTAATACAAATATGACATGGTTTTCGTTAAAACGGACGTTGCAGTCTAACCTAGCTTCCTCGATTGAAGTTCTTAATCCCATCAACCAAGATGTACCTAGGTCAAACCTTCATACTCCCCTTAGATATTCAGCAGTTTTATTAAGCATCGGTAAAACCACACAGATTTGTCATCAGAATATTCCCTTAAAAAAAGTTCACTGTAACGGAACAGTTACATACATTTCTGCAATTTCACGGAAGCTGGCAAAAGAATGGCAGCAGCCAAGTGATGAAATTGCCACCATGCTACTGCCGTTATTAGACGAGGACAGTACTCAGTCCGTCTGGTCAAGTGTTCGAAAAACTAACGATGGCTGGCTAGAATTCGTGATTTCTAAACGCGGTATTGAATACTGGCAACGACAGCTAGCTCAATGGCCACTTTATCCGCCCCCCTCGACACAAGCTTGGCCGATTAAGCCTGAACAGCTCTGGCATCTGCAGGCCGGTTATGAGCTGTGTTGTCGATGGCGAAGCCGTTATCGCCTAGTTAACCGACAGGGTTCATGCCAAACATCGTCAGTAGGGCTAGCTCCATTTCAAATCCCCTTCAAACCTCTGCAGACTCTTATCCATTGTTTGCTAGATATCTGTGACAGTTGGGACCAGACTAAGGCGTCTAAACTTTTACAGCAAGTTCAAAAATTAGTTTCGGCATTAGAAAATTGTGCGGGGCTGACGGAACTATCATCTGAAGCTGGGACAATTGGTCCTTGGCTAGACGCCTCTCGAATCGTGCTCCAGCAGTCTTTGCACGGAAGATTGGGCTATCCACTAGCCGAGCGACTTTAGAATTTTAGATATGTTTAATCTATAAAAGCGTTGCTCAGGGGGTGACAAATTCTGCAATATGCCCTAAATTATATTTGTGTGTGAGGAGCGAACCAGTGAGGGCACCGAGACGAAACACGGCCAGTCGTCGGTGCCCTTTCTGCCTTTAAAGGATTAAAGGAGTCATAATTCTTCTACGCATAGGGACTGACTAGATAGAAGAAAAGCCGTTCGCTTCAAATGGGCTCTTCTAAATAGCCTTACTAAGTTTTTTATGGTCCTAGCTTCTGGTTAATAAATTGGTTCAAGTGTGTTTAGCTACTGATTAGTTCAGTAGCTTTTTTGTTTTTTCTACTCTACTCACCGTGCTATGGTCCCTTGGCAGGGGAACATCATTGATAAACTACGCTATTTTCCTTGAACCCCAACGTTCACTCTTGTCAAAAGCTACCGCTCTAGATACGGAGATGTATAGGGTTCAAACAGGCTCAACTGGTAAATAAGTATCCATGGTCATAGATGCTGGGCTACAACGGCAAACATGCTATCGCCTACTGCTCATGATGCTCTGGGCTAACTTGGTGATTTTGACCATTGAGGTAACAGCTGGCTGGGTCAGTCAATCGGTATGTTTATTGGCAGAGTCGCTCCACACATTAATTGATGTTTTTAGTACGGCTCTGAGCTTGACGGCAGTAGCGTCGCCCCATCGGCCCCTAGGGCGAGAAATATGGGGTCACGGACGAGGAGAAGCAGGCGGAGCGCTAATCTTAGCAGCTGTTTTAGGCTTTTTTGGGGTGAGTATTTTAATCGTTGCCATGGGTCAATTTGAAATGGCCATGCAAAAGGTCACGTCTCCTTTTCCTGTAGAAGTTACGGTAGCGTTGATGCAGCTGATGGCGGCTATGGTGGCCATAGCCTTGACTTTAGCGCTATTGGTTTCTTATCAGGGTCGATATTTGAACAGTTTGGCCCTTAAGCTAACCACACAGCATGTATTGGGGGATGGTTGGCTCAGTATCATGGTGTTGCTGGTCCTAGTAGGCATTTGGCGTGGATATACCTGGCTTGATCCATTAGGCGCGATCTCAGTGATCATTTTCACCCTACACAGCTTTTGGCGCGTATTAGACAATCAGCTCCCAACCTTGCTTCGCCCCACAGCAATTGCCCCCGAAGCTATTGCTCAGGTCGTTACCCGCGTTGAAGGCGTCACTCGCTGCAATCTAATTCGGTCGCGGGGTATGGTCGGTCGCCAGGTGTGGATCGAACTTTATCTAGCCGTTCATCCAGAATTTCTAGGGATATCACGCACCATCGGTGAGCGAGTCGAAAACGCCTTACGTCAACATTACGGCCCTGTAAATGCCCAAATTTGGGTCGAGCAGTCCTATTCACCACCAGCCAAGAATTATCACTAATGGAGAAAAGAGGCCAGGGGCATTAAGGACGTCACTCCCCACTATCCATTCCACTGCCAATGGTTGTCGCATTGGTCAGCTCAACTAAATGACTCGCAAACTCTTCAATCGCCTGCTGATTATTAGTGGTAAACATACGAGCCATCATTGCAATGGCGGCTAGGCGTTTAAGTTTCTGATGGAAAGTTTGCAAGCTCGAACCATCAGTATTGGCCTGTAGCTCAGCCGTAAGATCGTCCAGCTCTAGCAAGACATCTTCACGCTGTTCTTTGGGAAATGCCTGGGCTAGATGTCGTAAACTGGCTAGACGATCTTGGACAGTCTGCGACTCGGGCGGATGGTCAGGGGCATTGCTCATAGCGGAAATCTAAAATAATTCTATTCCTAGCATCTACTAGCATCTAAGAGTCTGCGACGTCCTTGCAACCACTGCTTCGCTCATATTTATCCCAATGTCGTAGTCGCTATGCCTGAATTAGCAACATAGCTAAGCAGTCGACCATCGGTAAAGTCTGCAATCGTGAACTGAGCCCCAAGCTGACACAAGGTTGCATCACTATGGGTAGAGGTTACTCCAACCGTAAGAATACCGGCTGCTGTAGCGGATCTGACCCCTGTGGGAGAATCTTCAAACACAATAGCCTCATTTGGCAACACCCCTAAACGATCTAAAGCCGTTTGGTAAGGCAGCGGATCAGGTTTACCCTTGGGCAAATCATCGGCAATAATGATGGGCTGAAAAACACCGTCTAACGCCAGGGTTTTCAACATAAACTCTGCATTGGAGCGAGGAGCATTGGTCACCAGGGCAGTTGCATATCTCTGCTGTTCAATCCGGCGCAGTAAGTCGGTTAGCCCCGGCATGCGCTGTAGCTGATCGGCCGCCATCTCCCGAAACTGAGCTTCCTTGTCGACACTAAAGGCAGCCCCTTCCTCTACTGACAGCTGCGGTAGCAGATCCCGAACGATATCAGGATTGAGCCGACCGCTGATAAAACGATCGTAAAATTCCTGGTCTACAGTCATGCCATGGGGTGCGAGCAAAGTCTGCCACACACGGAAATGAATCGGGTCAGTGTTGGCTAAAGTACCATCTAGGTCAAATAAAACCGCTTTTAACATAGGAAGATTTCTTTAGTGGCCACGTTTTGACCATAGCCTGATTTTGGTAAGGAGGGCTGTGTCGCAGACTATTTCTAAAATGTGCCAAAACTCCTGTGTTAGGATGGCGGCCTGTAAGGGAACACAGCTGATGAAACAACGAGTTAAAGCAGACAAGATTAGTGTCGTAGTTGCGATCGCAACGCTTACCCTAGTCGCTGTAGTCGCCTTAGCTTCCCCAGCCTTCTCCTAACCCACTCAATAGATTCAGAAATAAATCAGACTCAGACAGACAGACTTCTCCTACACCTAGTAACACAGCTCAAAACAACATATAGGCGAATCATGTCTCCTCAACCAAGATAATCATGATGTTAAGTAGCTGCATAAATCTGTCAGACATGCGCTATATTTAGGGCTCTACTAAGAAAGTGCTACTAAATATAGCGTTTTATGGTTCAACAGCTGAGGGTAGATTTAACTACCCGACGTCTATCCCGACTCTCGCCTGTCCCTGATGTACCCTCAAACATCACAGCAGATGAACGTCATCCATTTCTACAGGCACTTGAAGGATCGCTGCAGGTATTTACCTCTGTTCACCGCAGCTTTTTTACCAATGTTATGGTTCAAGCATTGCGTTCTGCCGATCAAGGGATGACAGTACTCATAGCTCAATTTCTCAAAGGCGGGATTGACCAAGGTCCAGCCCACATGACCCACATGGGCCAAAACCTAGATTGGGTACGATGTGGCTATTCCGGCTGTATTTTTGAAAACACAGACGATGCTCAGAGTGCGGTAAATGAGCTCTGGACCTATGTAAAATCGGTTATTCAAGGCAATCAATACGGTCTAGTCATGCTTGACGAACTCAGCCTTGCTATTGATTACGGTTTAATTCTAGAAACCGAGGTACTAGACCTGCTCAAGCATCGACCATCTCAAATGGATATTATTTTGACAGGGCCTAAAATGCCCTACTCTATTCTGGCAATGGCCGATCAGGTTACCGAATTTCGCCGTGAGTTTTTACCCTAAGGGGGTCCGAGCAACCGATCAGTTGATAGTCCTATAGAATTCCCCCATGGGTAACCACAACCATAGTTAGCAAATGGTGAAAAATGATCAAAAATGATGCCTGGATCAACACCATGGCAAATGAGGGCATGATTGCCCCTTTTGAGCCTCAGCTGATACGACGAATAGACTTAGACGGGCATAGTGTGCCTGTAATTAGCTATGGGTTATCCTCTTTTGGTTACGATATTCGTCTATCGCCCAAAGAGTTTCGAATCTTTCGTCACATACCTGGAACAGTTATCGATCCGAAACATTTCAATCCAGAGAATTTAGAACCAACCCAACTGCGCAACGATGAAAACGGCAGCTATTTCATTTTGCCCGCTCATTCTTACGGACTGGGAGTAGCTCTAGAGTGTCTTGCAATTCCTAACAACATCACTACTATTTGCATCGGCAAGAGCACCTATGCTCGCTGTGGGATTATCGCCAATCTGACACCAGCAGAGGCTGGCTGGCGCGGTTATCTGACTTTAGAATTTTCTAACTCCTCTAGCGCAGACTGTCGAATCTATGCGAATGAGGGCGTCGTGCAGCTCCTGTTTTTAGAAGGTGACCCTTGTCAAGTTAGCTACGAAACTCGCCAAGGCAAATATCAGGATCAATCAGAGAAGGTAACTCTAGCCAGGGTTTGATACGTGTCTACCTCATGTTTACATGGACATCGAGCGTCGAAAATTAAACCAATTTTCTGCCCAATCTCGTCGCCATTGACCTTCGCGCCAACGAGAACATTGCCATTGTTCAACGGCTTGATACACCGCATCCTGCAAAGTACCCGGTTTAAAGCTAGTCGTTATCCACTGGTCTAGGGTTTGCAAGCAAGGTCTATTCGCAAAAGCGACTATTAGCGTAGACGCATCTTTTCCCACAAGATGCACACCAACAATCCGCTGACCTAAAGTTATTAGTTTGCAAAAGTTAGTCTGCGCAACATTTTCAGCCGTCTCCGGTAAGCAAGACGCCTGAAATATTCGCACACCGTGACCGTAGCAAACCCCAGCCTGGTGCTCAGTTACTCCCCAACAACCGATAGAAGATAGGAGACCAATCGAATAAAACGCTTGTTCATAGTGCATAACATGTCGTCGCCCAAACAAAACATTCTTTAAGGCAATCGTCGTTTCCTGCTGGGTTAACTCAGTGCGATTTTCTCCACCCAAACTGCCACCACTCACATAGAGCTGAGGGCAACACGTTTGCAGGTAGCGATTTACAGGGATAGAGGACTCTGCCAGAGCAATACCGACATTTTCCAACGCTAATGTCTTCCAGTCATAGGACGGTGACACCACCAGCTGTAAATCTACATCTATCTTGCTGATTTCCAACTGATTAGCACCCATAGCAGAACCATGAGAAGAGAAAACGATCTCAATGCCCAAACATCTGAGTTGAGCCTCTACAAGTCGCTGAATATCTCGATCGGCTAATGGCAAAACCGACTGCTCTAGCAAAACGAGTGTGACCATAGAGTGCCTGCTCAAAGCGTAGGCCCACTCTAAAGCTGCTGCTCCACTACCAATCACAGCGATGCGATGGGGTATCGTCTCCAGCTGTATTAGCTGATGGGGCAATAGACCGGCCATAGATTTTGGTAAACCGTAGCCATCAGTCAGCAAATAGCGACTGGCCTTGAGATAACGATTTTTTAGTCTGAGCCGCAGCTCTGGTTCAAAGTTAGCCGATTCAAGAATGACATCAATCCCTTGAGACCCCAAAACCGCAGGGGAAAGAACCGGATGCTCGCATTGATAGTGAACCCAATCGCGCAGAGAAGCCCAAGATACCCTTAACTCGGTAGTCAGATTGCCACTACAGAGTGCTTGTAAGGTAAGGCGTATGGCATCATTAATTTGCCAGGTTGGAGCAATTAGAGCAACACGAGCCCCTTTTTGAGCAGCAGTACAGGCAGCAAGCCGACTACTCATACCCCCCCCCAAAATTGCTAAGTCATAATCTGTGTCGTAGTTTGCCATATCTCCACACTGTCCCCGCTAATTGTAAGGGTTGTAGAGGCACCGCCACACTACTTTGTATTACACATCACGTATTACACCACATGGCATTGCTGATCCTCAGAATGATTGAATCTAAAAAGTCTTGAGCTACCAGCATAATGGGCAGATCGGTCCATTTCCTAAATCAGCAACAGCAAATACACAAAAAGAAGTGTCACCACTTATCCAAGTATTCCTAAGCAACCCAGCGAGAAAATCCCCTGACAATAAAGCTTTTAATACTTGAGAGTCGTAGTGACACTATTAACTTAATGACACTGAACCAGATTATTTTTTGGCAACCATTTCTTTGAATAGCTTACCGGCTGAGAAGGCAGGCACAGTAGTAGCTGGAATAACCATAGTATCGCCAGTTTTAGGATTACGACCTTCACGCTCTTTGCGATGCCGTGGCTCAAAAGAACCAAATCCTACCAATGTTACCTTCTCACCGCTAGAAACTGCTTCCATAATGGACTCAATCGCTGCAGAGATGACTGCATCAGCCTGCTTTTTAGTAACAGAGGCCTTTTCAGACACCTTGTCCACAAGTTCACCTTTATTCATCTTTGTCTCCTCGCAGATTAAAACCAATGAATGAACCATGTCCATGGTTGGACAAACACGTCAAAAAACATAAGGAAAATCTCAGCAGATCGCTGAAACCCCTGAGGCCTCATGTTTTATCTGCCCTATTCTAAGGGGTACTTTGTCAGTATGGATCTATAAAACATTGAATTTATATGGATTTCAGCGATTTTTAGGAAAATTCATACGATCTATCTTTAAAGAAATTAGGCTCAAAACCTAAAAAAGCTCCAAAAGTCTTAAATTTGAGAACTTTTAGAGCTTTTTTAAATTGTTACAGAGACTAACAGTGACTACTCATCTTCTCCCAATAACTCTCGCACATCTTCTCCAGGTGTATAACTATAGCCATAGATACTCTGATCAGAGTCATCCAAAATTTGAGGTGTAACCAATACGATCAACTCACGACGTTCGTCAGTATTTTCCGTATCTCTAAATAAAGCACCAATAATTGGTAAATCGCCAAGAATGGGTACCTTACTAACCGTCACCAAGTCAGTTTCCTGAATAATGCCTGACAAGAGCAGAGTCTGACCATCACGGATTCGAATCTGTCCAGAAGACAACGCTCTTGTCGATATCGGAGTAACCGTCCCCTGATCACCTCCGAGATCAACAGTAGGCTGCGGGGATGAAATACTAGGAGCTACCGTCATATTGACAAAGCCATTATCATCAACGCGATCAACAAGAATTTGTAGGGTCAAACCAACATCTTCAAAATTGACAGTGTTAGTTTGTCGCGGGGGATCGGTATTAGTAAAGTTGACAGTAACACTGCTAACCACTTGTTCCACTAAAGATATGGCAGCATCTTGCCCCTCCTGAACAATCAGTGTGGGATCAGTAATAATTTTGGCATTCCCGTTTCTTACTTGAGCACTGATATCCAAAAAGAAACTGGTCGCAAGGTTGGCCAGGTTTCTAATTCCAAAATTAGCATCACCATTATCGACACTGAGGCCAAAGTCCCCGGCCCGAAAGCTAAGACTAGTATCAATCTCCTCAATAGCGCTGAGATCGACATCAATCACTCGTACATTGATCGCTACTTGTCGACGACGTAAATCTAACTGTACAAGCTGAGCTGTGGCAATTTCTACCTGACGTGGTGTCCCTACCAATGTTATTGAACTAGTTCGTTGGTCACCAATCACCTCTAAACCACGCAGCAGTGGTGAGGAGTCTTCGTAATCAGCTCGCAAAACCTCAACATCGGTTTCAAGCTCAGTTCTTTCAATCTCTTCTACCTCGCCAACATCAGTGGTCGCGACCACTTCAGTAACTTCTTGCTGATTGATTAATGCACTCTCAGCCCCCATAAAGACCAAGAAGTTAACAGCAGTTGCCACATCGACCTGGTTCAGACGCACACTGCGAATCGATACATTTCTCGCAGCTTGTGGTAGCCGAGGACCTACAAATATGGTTCTACCAACACGATTTGCTTCTAGGCCAGAAATTTGCAAAACGTAGTTAAACACGTTCTGCACAGGTTCATCCTCAATATCTAGAGTTACCTTTGTATTAGCAGCGGCAGACTCTTCGCCGTCTACACCTGCTTCGGTAAACGCAAGGTTAAGCCCAGCAGCACGGGCTAGCAGTGAGAGCGCTTCGCGGGCCGTTGCATCTCTAAGTACTAATCGAGGTACCCGCTCAGCTGTCCCTAGGTCAATGACATCCAAACCAGAATTGACTTCTGACACGGCAATATCGCCCACTGGAGGGGGAACAGCCTGGGGCAAAAATGGAGGCGCTTCATTAAGGGTCGGGACCGGAACTGGTGCACCGTCAATAATGACCTCAGGGTTAGGCACTAAAACGTCTGGTGTATCTGTCTCCGGCGTATCTGCTTGGGCAATATGCGTCGGCAGCAGTGTTTCATCAGTGACCGTTTCAAGAGTATCAGGGACTTCACTCGGCTGGGAAGTAGCATTAGGGCGAGTATCTAAACTAACAAGCAGCCCTTGGCCAGCTACTTTGTGTAAGTCGGCAACTGGAGCCTTATCATGCCCCTGAATAGTTAATCGAACCGTGTTGTCATTAAGGGTCTCTAGTGCAATTGATTTGATGGTGGGGCTGGGATTTTCCTTACTGTAGTTCTTACCACGAGGTAGTTCTAACTGGGCGTTTGTAATGTCTGCCTGTAGAACATTATCTCGATTGACTGCAAAGATTTGAGGAGTGTCGCCGCCTTTGGTTGAAAGCAACAGTTCCACACCTGTTTTGGTTTGATTAAGCTCAATGTTTTGAATAGCTGTAGCAGCAGCTTCAGCCGACTGGGCAGTGAGGACACTAATAGCACCGCCAGCAATTAAACTTCCTAATTTGAAAAAGCGTTTCACAGTTCACTCCTTAAATCTTGATTAGCTTACGTCAATGCCTAATGGATGAAAGTTTGGAAGTTAGACAGGGATTGCAGTGGGATATACCTACTGTCCTTCGGGGGCTTCGCCCTCAGGTGGCGGTGGTGGTGCCAATTCCGGCGGTGCATTAGGGTCACCAGTCGGAATTAGCGCATCTACTTCAAAGGATGAGTTGATGCGCTGTTTTGGTTGTCCTACAACCTGACCTTGGCTGTTGAGCACAGTTTCGGTCACAGATTCTCCCGAAGCTAGGGAAAAGTCTCTGAGCAAAAGCAATGGTTCTAAGCGCTCAACATTGCTTAAAACCGATTGGGTTTGGGCAAAGTCTCCGGAAAATTCAACGCTGTAAGTTTGGCGTTTTAGTTTCCCATTTACCTCTTCTCCCAAGCTGCCATCTTCAACAACAGACTCTCCGCTGGGGACAAAGCTGTTGAGCTGAGCTTCAACCAGAATTGGGGGGATACCACGAGATTCAATCTGGTTGCGAGCCGCCGCAATTGTTGCGTTGCTATTTTTTATGCGTTGGTTAATATCCAACAACAGAGTGTCCATTGAGGACTCATCTGCAAATAGTGAATAAACATTACGACGCTGAACAAGGGCAACATCCCGTGCTTCTTCGAGCTTGGCAATCTCTTCTAGACGTTCAGCCTGGGTAGCCAGCTGTTGTTCTTTTTCAGCAATGGTTGCCTGTAGTTCTTGATTACTTAGACGTACAGGTTGCACAAACCGCTGAAAAAGAAATATAGATACACCAATTCCAGCCAACGCGGCCAAAACACCCAAAACTTTTGGGGTTAGTTCAATACCAAAGACGACAGGATTGACCGGCTCATCATATAGGCCATCTTCGGCTGGTATAAAGTCTCCGCTTAATGTCATTATTTGAGCACTCCTGTCTCTAAAAGGGCTTTTAACCTAGAGGAAAGACCTACGGATGCTTGCTGATTTTCAAGCTCAGCAAGCAGTCGATCAAACTGTTCAGTAGATACACTTTGGATATTGCCAGCGATGGTGTAGTTAACTAGCTGAGTAGGCTCGTCGCGCTGGGCTTCGCCTGGACAACGTCCTAAAACTCCACCTCCGAGACTAGATGTTGTAAGTTTGACTGTCTCGCTTTCTAAGAAGGGAGAATTTTTTAAGGTCAGGACAAAGTCGTTGACATCATCAAAAGAACACGCTGTACCGTTGATGTCGATACCGCCGGCTTCAGGGGCAACTGGCTCCGCTCCAGCTTCAGGAGGAATGGCTTCCCCTACCGTTTGAGTGATTTGGGTCAGCTGAGCACGGGTAGGAATACGATTTTGAATGTCTTTGACGATGGCTGACCAGGGTCGAATCTTGGCGAACACACCTGCTAGAGCGCGACTCTCAGTACGGGCGGCTTCGGTTTCTGCTCTGATCCGGTCAACCTCAGCAAGTTTTGCCTGTAGCTCAGTCAGTTGGCTATCTAACTCTGCTTGGCGTTTCTGTAATGTGGATTCTTGGTACTTGAGTAAACCAAAAAATCCTCCTACACCAGCCAAAGCCGCAATCATAACGGCCAAGCCGATAGCAATGGGAGTGCGATCGCTACTCGGCTGTTGCCGAACAACCGACGATTGAGTCGCCAGTACAGGACGCTCTTCACGATCATTTAGAAAATTAACATCAATGCTATACATGCTCTAAACCTCCCGCAGACCCAAGCCAAGAACTGTTGCTAACCCAGGACGCTGGGCTTCAGCAATCTCATCACCTACCTCTAGCGACAGCGCCTCAATCGGATCAATGGGGCTAGCAGGCAGACTCAAACGTTGAGCAAAAAACTCATCTAGTTGACCAATGGCACTACCCGGTCCGGCTAGTAACAACTGGGCTACTTCCATGTCCTCACCCTGGTTGAGATAGAAATCAATGGAACGGCGCAGCTCATCAGATAGCTCACCTAATACCCGCAGCATGGCAGCTGTTCCTGGGTTAGTTCCCCCAGTCATTTGGGGAGCCCCCATACTATCCATCGGAGTTGCAGGTACCGTCATACCCTGCAGTAATTCCGTATTGCGAGTGGGCGGTAAATTCATCGCTCGGCTGAGAGCGCTTTGAATCTGGAACGTACCAATGGGCACCGTCCGTGAAAAATGAGGAATGCCATCAACAACGATGGAAATTTCTGTGCTCTCAAACTGAATATCGACAATAGCCGCCGCTTCTTGGGGGGTGAACTGCCGTAATTGTTCACGGATAGTACGAATCAGTGCAAAACTGCTGGTCTCAACGACATCAAGGCTAAGCCCAGCCTGCTGAAACGTTTCCATGTAAGCATCGGTGACTTCTTTTTTGACAGCCACCAGCAGCACTTGCACTTTTTCGATGCCGTCTTCATCCACAAAAAAGCCTAGCTTTTGATAATCAACATCGGCCTCCTCGCGAGGAAACGGCAGATACAGACTCGCTTCCTGGTTTAGAACCATTTCGCGCAGCTCATTATCATCTAACTCAGCTGGCACAGGAATGACTCGTGTGATCGCTCGGCCAGGAACAGCCGTTGTCGCCCGCTTTACCCTCAGCTTGCTTTCCGTCAAAGCAGACCGGATGGCTTCAGCCATAGCTGCCGTATCAATGATTTGACCTTCTTCAAAAATGCCCTCTGGGATCTCAGCAGAGGCAAGAGTTTCTAGCTTTATCTTTTGCCCCTGTTTTCGCAGACGGGCGACATTAACCCGTTCGGGCGTCAGTTCTACACCAACGCCTGGGGATTTTCTTGAAAATAGCGACTTTAAACTATTCACAGCATTATCCGGTCACAAAGTTATCCGGTTTTGGAAAGCAATTTGAACTAAGCGGAATCTAAAAAAACTTGGGTCTCGTGGAGTCGTAGCTGATGGCCTGATTTTTTGCTAACGCATCGTACACAATTTGCGCAGGAATAGCCAGTTATCGCAAAAAGATACAGAGGTTGGTGTCAATACTGCCCTAAAAAGCTCACAAAACGTACTTTAGTTTTTGGGAGCTTTTTTTTTGGAATATGCGAAAGGGAAAAACCAGATTTAACAAGAATGCCTCCATAACTGAACAGTTGAGCTTGGGCAGATTGTACGCCCCGATAACACATCTGAAACACATCTGACTGCAGATTGTTGATTTGATTACTTTGAACAACAAATCGGGGCGCATCTTGGGTTTAGAACATCAGGTTGATCATTAATGACCCTCAACCAAAACCGAGGATACGTGACCTGCGAAAGAATGTGATTTTTTACGAGCGATATTACACGCAATTGGCTAAATTGATCACACGATTTCTAAAAAAAAGTTGGATTTTTATTAAACGACCATGGCAAAAGTGGCAAATCACCCTGTAAATAGCTCCTGGGGCACACCTCTCTCAGAAAACGGCCAACGTCTGCTGTTACTGGGGTCTGGGGAGTTAGGGCGCGAGGTAGCTCTCGAAGCAATGCGGTTGGGCGTTGAAGTTATTGCAGTGGACTCCTACGCGAATGCACCTGCGATGCAGGTGGCTCATCGTTGTCATGTGCTCAGCATGTTAGATGGTCAGGCTCTCAAGCGGGTTGTGGAGCAAGAACAACCAAATTTGATTGTGCCGGAAGTTGAAGCGCTGGCTACAGAAACGTTGATTGAACTAGAAGCCGAGGGCTGGACAGTCATCCCCACCGCCTTAGCAACTCGCCTGACCATGGACCGTGAGGGAATCCGTCGATTGGCTGCTGAGAAGTTGGGACTGCCCACCTCCCCCTATCGATTTGCGGCAACAGAGGTGGAGTATCAGGCTGCGATCGCAGCCATCGGTTTTCCCTGCGTTGTCAAACCCGTCATGAGTTCATCTGGTAAAGGCCAGAGTCTGGTCAAAACCAAAGACGACATTGACGCTGCCTGGACCTATGCCTTTAACGCCGGTCGTGGCAAGGATCAGCGAGTCATTATCGAAGGCTTTGTAAAGTTTGACACTGAAATCACACTGCTAACCATAAGGTCGCATCCACAGGGTCCCAATGCTGGACCCACCACACAGTTTTGCCCCCCCATTGGCCATCGCCAAGCAGACGGCGACTATCGTGAATCCTGGCAGCCTTGTGCTCTACAACCCAACACTCTGACCAAATGTCAGGATATTGCCAAAGCTATCACCGATGCCCTAGGTGGAGTTGGTCTATTTGGCGTGGAATTATTTATTGCCGACTCCCCCACAGGCGAACAAATTGTTTATTTTAGTGAAGTGAGTCCCCGTCCCCATGACACTGGTATGGTCACCATGGTGAGCCAAAACATGTCGGAATTTGAACTCCATGTGCGGGCCATCACCGGACTGCCCATCGGCGAAATTGAACAGATTCGTCCCGGTGCGTCAGCAGTCATTCTAGCGACCGAGGCCAGCCATACCCCGACGTTTACCGGTGTAGCTGAGGCACTCACCGTCCCTACTAGCAAACTGCGATTGTTTGGGAAACCCCGAGCTTATAAAAACCGCCGTATGGGGGTGGCCCTGGCTCTGGGGAATACGGTTGAGGAAGCTCGAACCCGAGCGTATGACTGCGCCAGCAAGGTGACGGTACAGTAAGATTTCTTCTTGACCTTGGCTCTGCTCAGCCTGCGTCAGAAGAACCGAACATAGTCAAAACACCCACTCACGACCGTCTTGGTCTACAGTGTCTGAACGCAATGGACACATTTTCTTGCTAAACCCAAAAACATCATGAACCTGTTTCAACGTCGGCGCTTTTTATCACGCATGGCATCCTGGACAGCTGCCGGGATATTGCTGGCAGTGGCAGGCTGCGGTGGCGGTAGCGAGCAATCTGGCAAACAGGAAGTAGAGTTTTGGACCATGCAGCTGCAGCCAAAGTTTACTGACTATTTTGACCAGCTGATTGCCGATTTTGAAACAGCTAATCCAGATGTGGATGTGGTCTGGGTAGATGTGCCTTGGTCGGATATGCAGAGCAAAATTTTGACGGCAGTATCAGCTGGGACAGCCCCTGATGTAGTCAATCTCAACCCTGACTTTGCATCTCAGCTGGCTAGCCGCAATGCGTGGTTATCGCTTAACGAGCAGCTCAGCCCTGAAGAACAGGCCGTTTATTTACCCAAGATTTGGCAGGCAACGACGCTCAATGGCGATAGCTTTGGGTTTCCTTGGTACCTGACCACACGGGTCACCCTTGTCAATACAGAACTCTTGGCACAAGCAGGTATTAGCGAGCCTCCTAGCACCTATGCCGAGCTGGCAGATGTCGCCAAACAAATGAAAGAGCAGACAGGCAAATATGCTTTTTTTATTAGCTTTGTGCCTGAAGATGCGGCGGATGTTCTGCAATCGTTTATTCAGATGGGTGTACCACTAATAGATGACGACGGCAACGCGGCATTTAATACACCTGAGGGCAAGGCCGTTTTTCAATATTGGACTGATCTTTATCAGCAGGAACTGTTGCCCCGCGAGGTGTTAACCCAGGGACACCGCCGCGCCATTGAGTTATACCAGTCGGGTGAAACAGCCCTTTTAGCCTCTGGAGCCGAAGCTCTCGAAAACATTGCTAATAACGCGCCCGACATTGCGACCGCCACCCAAACCGCCCCTCAGATTACGGGCGAAACTGGCAAAAAAAATGTAGCTGCTATGAACTTGGTCGTGCCTCGCTCCACAGATGTGCCTGAGGCGGCAGTAAAGTTTGCCATGTATGTAACCAACAATGACAACCAGCTATCCTTTGCTGAGGCAGCTAACGTGTTGCCGTCTACCGCTGCCTCGGTCGATGGTACATTGACCGAAGCTCCAGCCGATGCAACTCCCATAGAAGTAGCCCGTGCTGTTAGCGCCGGCCAACTAGCTGATGCAGAAGTTCTTATTCCTGCGCTTGAAGATGTGAAAAAGTTACAAAAGGCCGTTTACGACAACCTACAGGCTGCCATGCTCGGAGATAAGACCGTGGATGAGGCCGTCGCCGATGCAGCAGACGAATGGAATAATCGGTAATCCAAAAATCTCACGAGATCGGCAGGCGATGACTGAATCAGAAGGTTGTTTTCCTAGCTAAATCGAGCCAGAAATTCTCCTACTAGATATAGCGAACCACATAGAACTTTAGAGCCGTTAGCCTTGCCTATCGCCCCAAGTGCCTGCTCTAGGGTTTCGTAGGTATAGCACGCTAGATCGGCACAGACTACCCGAGCTAGGTCAGCCAGGTCAGAGGTATCTGCCGTTTGATGCCCCGGTACAGGCACCAAATGTAGAGTGTCTCCTGGGCGCAACAACGCTTGAAAGATATCTTTATGATCCTTGGTAGCTAGCATGCCCATGAGCCAAGTAACAGGCTGCGGGAGAGAATCTACATAATGGCGTAGCATCTCGGCTGCAGCGGTATTGTGGGCACCGTCTAGCAAGAGCTGTTGCCCCTGCCAAGTAACCCACTGTAGTCGTCCCGGCCAGTGAGTGTCGGCCATACCTGTTTGGATAGCTTCGGTGGCAATCTGCCAGTCTTGCTGTTGGAGCAGCTGGAGGATTGCGATCGCAATCCCACTATTCACCCGCTGATGCTCCCCCAGCAGCCCCGAGCGATACTCAATCAGCTCTTCTAGCCCGCTGCACCACTGGGCTGCTGACCGACCAGATATCTGGCCTGATGTTACTAATTGGGCCGGTTCAACCGCGTACAGAGGGCAGCCCAGATCCAGTGCTCGCTGTCGCACCACCCGATCTGCTTCAGCCGGTAGAGGCCCAATTACCACCGGTCGCCCTGGCTTAAGAATGCCAGCCTTCTCCCTGGCAATATCGGCCAGTGTGGGGCCTAAGCGCTGCCAATGCTCACGACTCAATGACACCACAGTCGTCACCAGAGGAGTCGGACATACGTTGGTCGCATCCAATCGTCCCCCCAGACCCACCTCAATAATGGCAATATCCACAGCCTCAGCCGCAAAATACGACCAAGCCGCTGCTGTAAACACCTCAAATTGAGTTGGTGTTTCTGAATTATCAGCATTGTCAGCATCAATGGCCGCCGCTACCGTCGTCAGATGTTGCCACAGGGCTTCGTCGGATATTGGTTGTTGATTAATACAAATCCGTTCATTCCAGACCAACAAGTGAGGCGATGTATAGCGACCTACTCGATATCCAGCTGCCGTTAGAACAGAAGCCAGATAAGCACAGACCGACCCCTTTCCATTGGTGCCAGCAACATGGACAATCGGCACCTGGGCTTGAGGATTACCCAGACGGTTTAACAGCGCTTCAATCCGCGTTAGCCCCAGATTGACCCCAAATCGCCCATACGTCGCCAAAAAATTATCAATTGGTAGCCCGTTAGACGACACTAAACAGCTTCCGAATTTTTCTCACCGGTACGAATACGAATAACTTCATGAACAGGCGTCACAAAGATTTTACCGTCACCAATTTCGCCAGTGCGAGCAGCGGCAATCACCTGGTCAACAATCGTATCCACTTGATCATCATCAACCACAATTTCAACCTTAAGCTTCTGTAAAAACTCAACCGTATACTCCGAGCCTCGATAGCGCTCGGTCTGACCTTTTTGACGACCAAACCCACGAACTTCAGATACAGTCATACCGACAACACCGGCATTGACAAGCGCAATTTTGACTTCGTCAAGTTTAAATGGGCGAATGATGGCTTCTATTTTTTTCATACGAATTTATAAACTCCATACACCGGACCAATAACAAAATTGGGCCAACATACGATATCAACGTTTAACGGTTTACGCTGACAAGCTACCGTAACAATTGTTACGGTGTCACTTATCCGCTGCGTAGTCAATCTTAGGGTAGAACCAGGGTCAAGAAACGCTTTTGACTAACGATCGTTAATCAGTGGGCGCATAATCAAAAAGCCTGCTCCAAACGCCGTAAAAATAATAATGGCAATGGAAACAATTAACCAAAGGGTGCTCAAACTCCCACTCGCTGACGATTCCAAACTATAGCGACGGTTCTCCCCAGTCTGTTCTGAAAAAACTTTAGATAGAGCAGCCTTGGTTCGTTTGGGAGGTTTAGGTCTGGGCTCTGACACCGGCTGAATTGACGGTTGCATCGTCTGTAGCTCAGGTCGATGAGGAAGATCGACAGGCGGCGACAGCGTCATTTCTACTTCTGCAGGATGAGCCACACCAGCATGATGGCCTAGCTGGAGAGCGACCTGCACCATCTGATGAATGTTTTGCCGCAGAAGATGATTTTGATTGGTGAGGTGGGTGTTTTGTGAACTCAGTGAATCCACCATTGCCTTAGTGGCCTGCAGCTCAGCTGCCAGCTCACGATAGACCGACACAGGTACCGAGGGTGAATAGCTGGAGTCTGATCTCATCGGATTTCTCCCTGGATCAGAATTGTGGGAAGGATTCATAAGCAGTTCCAAAAATCTCCAATAGAAACACAAGTCAGCTACCCTAGGCTGGTTGCCACACAGAGTCAGTAGCTAATCTGGCAACAGGCAGGAAACTGCCCGCTTGGGTCGTTCAAATTAGAGCAACGTCAACGCCATTCGTCAAGTACTTGCCCCAAGTTCTTCAGTCTAAAATTCTTCAGTTTCTGATATACCCACAACTATGACCGAAACATCTTTTCCAACCAACGCTCCTGTCGATGTTAAGTATGGCGAACGAGTCATCGAAGAGAATCAGCTGATTACGTTTCCCAATCCCCGACCAGGCCGACAGTATGACGTCAATATCACCTTGCCGGAATTTACCTGCAAGTGCCCCTTTTCTGGCTATCCTGACTTTGCCACTGTTTACATAACCTACACGCCTAACGAAAAGGTAGTGGAGTTAAAAGCTATTAAGCTCTACATCAATGGCTATCGCGATCGCTACATTTCCCATGAAGAATCCATCAACCAAATCATGGATGATTTTTTAGCGGTGGCCGATCCTCTAAAGTTCAAAATCAAAGGCGATTTTCAGCCTCGAGGGAATGTCCATATGACCGTTGAGATTGAATACGAAAAACCTAAAACCGAGACCCCGGCTGCTTAAGAAAATCTAACTCCGCCTGGGTGCTTGGTCGCCCTAAAACCTCATTGCGATGGGGAAATCGCCCAAACCGAGCGATCACGTCTCGATGGCGATAGGCATAGTCCAAACCACTTTGCAGCTCTGGAGCCTCTAGAGCCAGGGCCTTAAAGAACTCAACACAGCGATTTTGATGCTCCAGGTTTTCGCTGTGTTCAAATGGCAAATACAAAAAAAATCGCTCGACAGGTATGAGTTCAGCGTCATCGCCCTGCTCAATCACCAACTCTGATGTAGCCAGGGCCTGGGGGTCAGCCGCAAAACTCTGAGGAGTTCCTCGAAACATGTTTCGGGCAAACTGATCTAACACAATAATCCGAGCTAGGCTGGCTTTGGACGTTGTTAGCCAGGGTTCAGTTGGCGACGCTACCATAGCCCAATAGAGATCTAAAAATTGGTTTTTGATCTGAGCATCAAAATCAGGATTTTTACGAAACCATTGTTTGCGATAAGCACCAGCTGGTGAACCAAACCAGAAATCTAAAACTGATTGGCTATCGCTAATAATCGAGCCCATGGGTTTTTAGGTAGGTAAATTACGGGGAAAATCGACCATGTCGTCCATCTTTTCAGTCATCTTTGCTGTGGTGTTGGTAATGGCCGTTTTTTGCTGGTTGACAGGATATCGATTACCCATTCGATTTGCCGTACCATCTTTGCCAACAGGTCCATCAGGAGTCCCTCGGGCAACACGACAGCGGCTGATGCGCTTAGTCAATGGTAACCAGGCGGTGGCAGCTCGATTGTTGCAGCGGGTGCGATCGCAACATCCCGACCGGTCAGAACAGTGGTGTTGGGAAAAAGCAATCTATGACATTGAACGCGATCGCAGAGCCTAAACGCCATTGCCGCCGATCACAGCCTCACATTTTCTTGATTTGAGGGCATCTTTTTTAAAGATAACGTAAGGATTCCGACAAGCTAACTCTATATCTAGTCACACATCATGAAGCACCTATCAGTATGACGAAACGTGCCCAGGCCAATCCAACCTGGGCAATCTAGTCACATCAGGTATTTAAAGCCTATGGGTGAAGCGATTAACTATCGATAAACTTAACGACTGTCATACTAAATCCACCAACAGAGCTTGGCATGAGCTTTCATGGTTTGGGGACATATCCACATTGATAGAGTCCCCGGAACCATAAGCCGCCCTATCGGATATGAAAGTAGCCTCAGCTGCCATATTTCTGGACGATTGAGACTACCTACTAGCAATTTTTATAGCTTAAGGAAGCTGACAACATGACGCAGATTAAGCGTGCGCTAATTACGGGAATTACAGGCCAAGACGGGTCTTATCTTGCAGAACTGCTATTAGAAAAAGGCTATGAGGTCCACGGTATTATTCGCCGCACCTCAACATTTAATACCGACCGGATTGATCATATTTATGTTGATCCTCACCGCGACGATGCCCGTCTGTTTCTCCACTACGGCGACCTCAATGACGGCACTATGCTACGGCGTATTTTAGAGCAAGTGCAGCCCAGCGAGGTCTATAACCTTGGCGCTCAGTCCCACGTTCGCGTCAGTTTTGACTCTCCAGAGTATACCGTTGATACAGTAGCCATGGGGGCCCTGCGTCTGATGGAGGCCATTCGTGACTATCAGCAGCGCACTGATTTAGAGGTACGGTTCTACCAAGCTGGCTCCTCTGAAATGTATGGCAAGGTCCAGGACATCCCTCAGAAAGAAACAACGCCTTTCTATCCCCGCAGTCCCTATGCCTGTGCCAAGGTCTATGCCCACTGGCAAACCGTTAACTACCGGGAGTCCTACAACATGTTTGCCTGCAACGGCATCCTGTTTAATCATGAGTCACCCCGTCGCGGTGAAACCTTTGTCACTCGCAAAATCACCCGTGCCGTTGCCCGCATTGTGGCCGGTCGTCAGAAAGATCTGTACCTAGGTAACCTAGACTCCAAACGGGACTGGGGCTATGCCAAGGATTATGTCCGCGCTATGTGGCTGATGCTGCAACAGGATGAACCTGGTGACTATGTTGTGGCGACAGGCGAAACCCACACCATCAAAGAGTTTCTAGACATTGCCTTTAATTACGTCAATCTTGACTGGCAAGACTATGTCAAATTTGATCCCCGCTATCTGCGACCCGCTGAAGTAGACATCTTGATTGGCGATCCAACCAATACGCAAGAAAAGCTCGGGTGGAAGCCTTCCATCGACTTTCCAGGCTTGGTCAAACTTATGGTAGACGCTGACTTAGAAGCGATTGGATTAGACCCGGTCAGCAAACAGTCAGATGCCGCGACTGTACGTCAAGCCATTGCCGGTGTGATGTCGTAGACAGTCTCCACTGAACATGGAGCCGAATCCTCAGCCGGACTTAATTAGCTAACATGAATGCCTCCTTTAGAAGCTGTCTTCTAGGGAGGTGTTCTATTACTATAAAAAAGACCTGGTTTGGAGCTAACCTATGCTTCGAACTCAAATAAGCAGACAAAAGCATGGCAGACGAGTCCACACCTAAAGCCCCTGCGGCGAAGGCCGCTAGCAAAGCAAAAGCCAAGAAAGCAAAGCCACCCAAGCTAGAAGACAAACCGTTTGCTGAGTTTATCGAACAGCATTTTCTACCCGCTGTAGAAACGGCCCTGGGCAAAGAAGAGGGCCTTAATGATTTGCAGCTGTCCTTTGAAACCCAGCCCATCAACGTGATTGGCGTAGACAAGGATAGCTATCCCCAGGTGATTGGCCGCTGGGCTAAGGGCGCACGTCAGTTCAACATTGCCTTCCTCGAAGAAAGCATTACAGGGGCGAAAGTTTATTCTTTTGCAACTAATGGGTCCACTCCCAGCACCATCGAACAGTTTATGGGTGACGAGCGACGCATCACTTTAGATCTAATGGTGCTGTATGTATTACAGCGTCTTAAGGGTCAAAAGTGGCTAAAGGGCAATTAGATACCTGGGCTCACCTCCGCTAACTCTTGTATACCCAAGACAGCTGGATAACCGTAGCTGGGTTCGACTCCGCTCACCCAGCGATACTGGTCTCTAATGCGACTTCGCTAATGCAAAAAGTGTCGCGTTCCCGTCAGCGCCATAATCACTCCTAGCTCATTCGCCGCTTTGATCGAATCTTGATCGCGAATGCTGCCTCCTGGCTGCACAATCGCCTTGATACCGGCGGCAGCCCCGGTACGTACTGAGTCATCAAACGGGAAAAATCCATCACTCGCCAGCGTTGCTCCCATTGCTTTTTCTGCCGCCTGTTCCAGGGCAATTTTTGCCGCACCGACACGATTCATCTGGCCTGCGCCAATGCCAACGGTGGTGCTTTCATTTGTTACTACAATGGCATTTGACTTTACGTGCTTAGCGACACGCCAAGCAAACAGCATTTCCGTTAACTCAGCTGGCGTTGGCCGCCGCTCAGTTACAATTTTCCATTGGCTGACATCTTCTTGAATATCGTCAGATGTTTGAGTTAAGAAACCGCCTGCAATGGCCCGAATAGTTTGGTTAGGCCCACTTAATAAGTCCGGTAATACTAGTACCCGAAGATTCTTCTTTTTCGCTAGGATTTCCCGAGCAGTTGGGGTGCAACCAGGCGCGACAACGCACTCTAAAAATGTCTGAGTCAGCGATTCAGCTGTCTCCACATCGATCTCCTGATTGAGGGCAACGATACCACCAAAGGCTGAGACGTTATCGGCTTCAAAAGCGCGTTTGTAGGTAGATGCCATGGACACACCAATGGCAACACCACAGGGGTTAGTGTGTTTGAGGACAGCTGCCGCAGGACCATTTTCACTAGGAAATTCGGCAATAATCCGACGAGCTGCTTCGAGATCTACCAGATTGTTATAGCTCAGGTCTTTACCCTGAAGCTTTTCGGCAGCAGCCCAGCCGCTGACCTGGGTGCCAGTTTGGTACCATACAGCTGGTTGATGGGGGTTCTCACCATAGCGCAGGGTCTGTTTTTGGGTACCGCTGAGGGCAAAGCGCTGACTCGTGGCACCGTCTGTTTGTTCGGTCAGGTAAGTTGCGATCGCTTGGTCATAGGTAGCCGTATGCCAAAATACCTGACGCGCACAGTCAGCCCGAAATTCTAAAGATGGCTGGCCATTTGCCCGCAATTCGCTCAGGTAACCTTCATATTGAGCCGGATCGCATAGCACGGTCAGATAGGCATGGTTTTTTGCCGCCGATCGCAGCATGGTAGGGCCGCCGATGTCGATATTTTCAATGGCATCGGTCAGCGTAGTGTCTGGCTTAGCAATCGTCTGCTCAAAGGGGTAAAGGTTAACAACGACGAGATCGATGGGGCGAATGTCGTTATCTGCCAGGTCCTTTTGGTCGTCAGGGTTATCAGTACGAGCAAGGATACCCCCATGGATACGAGGCTGCAGGGTTTTGACACGTCCGCCTAGAATTTCGGGAAAGCCCGTGTAGTCAGATACTTTAGTGACAGGGATACCAGCTTCAGTGAGGGTGCGAGCCGTACCACCGCTGCTAATAATATCGAAGTCAAACTCTGTGGTGAGTGCCTTGGCCAGGTCAACAATTCCTGTCTTGTCAGATGCACTAAGCAGCGCCAAACGTGTCATGGGATTTCTGCATTGGGGTGATCAACCTTACCAGGGTAGAACGCAGACGCACGTTTTTAATCCTCAAATACTCAATCAGCAGCCCACTAGAGATAAGGCATTATTCCTCCCCTATGACACTAAAGAGCATCATCCAGTATTTCCTTTTAATTCAACGTCAACCAACCAAATATATCCGTAGCGGTTAACGATAAATCCACATCCGTTAACATTGGCAGCTCCACTTCACCCGTCACAATCCGAATGCGCTGCGTGCTATCAACCACCAGGACACTATCTTCCGACGGATCTAATAACCAGCCCAACTCACTACCATGCTCAATACAGTGCAATAAGTTCCTGAGTACTTGAGTTTGACTCTGATCTGGCGACAAAATTTCAATAGACCAGTCTGGCGGAATCAAAAATCGATTAGCAATCCGACCTGTCTCGGTCAGGGGAATACGGTCCCAACGAAAGACTGAAATATCGGACACAATGGAGCGTCCGCCAAACGTACAGCGCAGCTCTGGAAATGCCACCGCCATCTTGACCGTTTTTGCGGCCTGATTAATCGTTTCACAAAGCGTACTTTGCAGCAGACTATGCTCACCCTGGGGCATCGGCTTTTGTAAAATACGGCCCTGAATAAATTCGGATGCAGGTTTGGTTTCTGGCAGTTCCAGAAATGCTTCAAGTGTCAGCGGCTGAGTTGCAATAGTCATGCTATTTGCATCCCGTGATCAAATACTTGTCTGAACTGTAGCAAATAGGATGAATTTTAGGACTGCTAGCTAATGCTTTTTTCTATCAAAAATCCCTAATCCTAATATATAGGGGTTAGCATCTATCATCCCGAGTAGGCTCTGACATCAATAGACTCTTGAATAGATTCATCAGGCAGCATGTTAGCAAGTTCAAGCACTGGCAATTGGTCTTGATCGCTCTTATTGTCTGGACATACGTCGTCACACGGTGGGTTCACGGCACTGAATTTTTAGCCGGATTCTGGGGAATTACCAATGATGAAATCGCTATTGTCACTATCGAAAGAAATGGGCCAGCAGCTCAAGATGAATTCACAGAAAAAATTATTATTCAGGACCCTAGCAAATCCTTTTGGGATGGACTGCAGCTATTAGGAGTGCCATTAGTCTTAGCAATATTAGGGGCCTGGTTTCAGAAAACTCAGCAGGAGCAGGCAGAGCGCACCGCCAGGGAGCAACGGGAGCAAGATGCGGACGAAACTAGAGAAGAAGTCTTGCAACTCTACTTCGACCGAATCTCAACACTGCTGATTGATAAAAATTTAATGGCCATCGCTAACGAAGGTGCAGATGCTAACTCTAAAAATAAGGAACTATTAGAAGCCTCGCTGGATATTATTCGAGCTAGAACTTTATCTATCTTGAACTGAAGCTAACCTTGAAGGAGCGAATTTATTGGAAAGCAAACTCTCCAATGCCTATCTACAAGGAAGTAATCTGAAAGCTGTTAGTCTTGAAAAGTCTGATCTTAGGCACGCGAAACTTTTAAATACCAATCTCTTTGGAGCTAGTCTTAGAGGAGCTGATCTTGAATGGGCTGACCTTGAAGGAGCCAACCTTGAGGGAGCTGAGCTCGCAGAAGCCAACTTGAAAGCTGTCAACCTCAGGCAAATTCGGCACAACGACTATACAATTTGGCCAAGTAAAAAAGAAAAACTTATTGAGGTTAGAAACCTCCCTGAAGATCTTAAGCTCAAGCTTATACTTTCGAAGAAACCAGCTATCTGGTTGATCCTTAGGAACCATGATTGCATTGCTGGTCTTTTACTACTGTCTAATCTTTCCTAGATTACTGGAAGGACATCCACATATTTGGCAGCACTACCCTGCAAGAGGATAATCGAACATTAGACTGTAAAGAATTGATTGACTAAGGCTTTGATTGCTGGAGCTAATGCCTGTAAAACTGGTGAAAGAATGACGACTGTGCCAGCAGTGACAATAATCGCCCGAGCAGTGCCCAAATTATCCCGACTCAGCTGAAAAAAGCGATCGTCCTGACGAACAACTTCTGTTTTGAGTTCTTCTCGCACGTGGCTTACCTCATTAGTGAGCTGCTCAATACGCTCGATTACGTCACCAATTTGGTCCATACGTTCGATTACGTCATTTAAGGTAGGCTCTCGGTCAGGAGTGGCAGTCATAACTCAGCATTATTCTAGTTTCCAGGATAAGCGTTCCCAAAGCTAATAGCGAAATCTGTGGCTCACATCCGGGGAAAGTTTCGATTGTTCTCACGGATAGAAGCGTTCAGCAGCCTTGCTTTACGGCTGTGTCAAGCAAATAACGGTACTAGAATAGATACATCGCGCTACGACACCTTTATGGTTGCTACTCAATCCCGCCGCTTTACCGTTGACGAATACAAACGCATGAGCGAACTCGGTATCCTCGCTGCTACCGAACGGACCGAGTTGGTCAACGGAGAAATCATCACCATGATTGCCAAAGGCTTTGCCCATGCCTCCGCTATGCTACGGACTCAAGAATGTTTTCAAGAAGCCTTGGGTCGCCGCGTTTTTGTCAGGGCTCAAGACCCAATTCGGCTCAACAATCATTCTGAACCTGAGCCCGATATCGTTATTGCCGTCCGCGACGCCTTAGCCTACAGCACCCATCATCCCAATCCTGACGAAGTTTTGCTGGTCATCGAGGTAGCAGACTCTAGCCTGAAATACGACCTAGAGATTAAGGCTCCTCTATATGCAAGTGCAGGCATTACAGAATATTGGATACTTGATGTTATCGAACGACAGCTGTATACCTTTCGACAGCCAAAGGATGGACACTATCAGGTTCAAATGATTCTGGCTGAAACGTTAGCAGTGTTGCCTGTGGCTTTTGATGACGTCACGATTCGGATCGCCGATATGCTACCACCTTTGAAATAGCCAGTACCTTTCGCCAAACCTAGGGTAGAATCCGTAGCGATATTCTCCCTCAAAATGCAGCTTATGTCGCTCCAAGCTTTGTCTGCTGGTGATTCTACCGCAAGCCATCTGCTCATTCTTCTCCATGGCTGGGGTGCCAATGCCCGAGATGTTGCAGGCATTGCTCCCTATATGCAACTAGCCGATTATCAAATGCTTTTCCCCAATGCGCCCCATCCCCACACATTAGCCAATGGCATGGGAGCTCCCGGCGGACGTATGTGGTATGCCTTGCCCGATATTTTTGACTTTGACCAGCCCTTTACCCATCAGTCAGATTTGCAACATAGTCGCCAGTGTTTGCATGATTGGCTAACGGATCTTCCTAAAAAGACAGGTATTCCATTAGAGAAAACAATCCTCGGTGGTTTTTCTCAAGGGGGAGCCATGGCCTTAGACATAGGAATGCAACTACCGGTCGCTGGAATGATGATCCTCAGCGGCTACAGCCATGGTCCTATCGCCACACCTATGAGTCCTCGACCCATTTTAATTATCCATGGACGTCAAGATCCGGTCGTACCCATCACTCAAGCGCAGCGGACCAAGGCTGAACTAAAAAAAATGTCAGCAACTGTTGACTATCACGAATTCACCATGGGTCATGAGATCAGCTTACAGGTGCTGGATGTAGCCAAAAAGTTTTGCGAAAATCAGGTGTAACGATTCTGGTGTAGTCCGGGACAGTCGATGCAACACCGAATACACTGTTGGATAGCGCCCAGCCCACAGGAGCCAGCACCATGGTTTCAAGTACAAGCAAAGTTTCTGATAAGCCGATTACTGATGTCACCCAAGCAGACGTTGATCAGTTGGCACAGCGTCTAGAACAAGATGAATATACGACAGCATTTGAAGGGCTTCAAGACTGGCATCGACTACGGTCGGTTGCATTTCAACGCCCAGAGCTAGTGGAATCATATCTACATCTATTGGATATGGAAGCTTTTGACGAAGCTTAATGGCGGATCTGTTGCCAGCTGCCAAAATTCTTGTTGGCGTTAGTGGCGGCATTGC
>JBCDFI010000003.1:0-38971 GCA_039178155.1 Cyanobacteria bacterium P01_H01_bin.105 | reverse complement strand
GGAGATCCCGTTTGATCCACCAGGTCAATGGCCTCAGTAGACCCGGCAAACGCCACACCTGCGGACGGCTCATTTAGCTGCACCTTAAGACCACCGTCCTCACTCCACACCAAATCCAGATCTCCGTCCCCATCGGTATCCACCAGTCGGGCTTCAGAGCCACTAAACCCTTGACCGATGATGTCTCGATCGACTAACGGCTGTTGTGCATCTTGTTGGGTAAACTGCAGCTGATTGTCCGTAGACGTATTCTCATAGAATTGAGCACCTGCTTTTTCGGTAACTACTAACAGATCGGCCTTGTTATCTCCAGTCAGGTCCCCAGCCACCACCGTCGGTCGATCTCCCAAGTAGCGGTTCCCCACCAGGGGCAGCGTCTCACTTTGGCCCCGTTCTACGGCTATGCCTTCCAAACGACGATAGTCTATCCCTTGGATAGCACCATCTTCTGCAGCGTTAGCCCGTAGGTCAAACCGTTCCAAATCCGTGGGCGAGATCTCATCGATTAGGTGCTGGGTACGCAACAGCTCTAACTCATAAGCATCGCCCACATTGCTAATAAAGTTTTGTACCTGCTCGGTTTGGCTAGCGATCTGTACCGTAATCTGCTGAATATCTTGACGCAGGGACTGGGTGCTATTGAAATTAAACGGTAGATCTAGAATGGACTGCCAGTTGTTTGCATCAAAAGTAACCGCTACCGATGAGACTTCTGGGTCTGGGTTACCGGTGTAGGTATAGCGCCGGAATGTAAGTTCAACGGGAGCTGTCAGCGGTTCTGTAATCAGATCTGGATTCAGCTGAACGTTGACCTGATTGTTGGTCTCATCTAAGCTGAAGACCACCGGGGCAGGATTTAGAGCAGCCTGACCAAATCGACGAATTTCTGTCTGACTTAGCTCCCGGTTCCACAGCCGTGCTCCGTACACCACCCCCCGAAAATTATCCACCTGACTGGTATCGGCAGCTCCGAAGACCGAGGTAACTTGAACTGGGGGAATCGGCCCAGAACCCAGGCTGCCTGAGCCAATCAGCTGCCCGTCAGCATAGAGTTTGGCAGACGATCCATCCACAACAACATTGAGAAGATACTCTTCATTGGCCAGCAGCGGCGTACCACTTTGGATGCTGACGGTTGTTCCTTGGGCTGTGGTAAACCGTGCTTCTAGAAGCCCGTCGGTGCCAATCAACACATTGCCGTGGCCATTGTTGGTTTCCACCAACTGAACAGGTTGATCTTGATCTCGGGTACCATCCCACCGAAATGCCAGCTGTAATGTAAAGGTCTCACCCATGGTCACCGGCTGTTCGAAGCTTAGCCGTTCGTCTCCTCCCTGGAGACGTAGGGTACGGGTGAGACCGGGCTCTACTACCTTATAGCGGCCCTTGAGAGACTCGGTTTGGCCACTGGCATCAGCCGTAATTGTCACCTGGGTCGTCTCGCCTTCAGTGATGGTCAGCTGGCGAGTCTGGGCATTGGTCTCGAACTGATAATTAGGATTGACCGGATTTTTAGGCTGATAGGCTTTGACTAGTTCATCATTGGTAATTTCGACCGTTTCTGTTGGCACAGCCACGTTCAGGTAGAGCAGGTTGGCCCGATCGCCGCCAAACTGGTAGGCTTTGTCTGTGGTTTCCGCTGGATCTACCGAAATAGCAGCGGTGATTTGTCCTTGCTGACTGGGATCATTAAAGCCGTCATTGACACCGCGAATACCCACTAGCTGAGGCTGGTCCCAGTTCTCAGCGGTAAATGTGAGCTGGTCGGTGGATAACAGCACTTCATCGGTGCCGATAATGCTGCCTGTGGCTGCTAGATCAACGACAACTTGCTGATCGGTTTCTAGGGGGGCTGCTGTCAGCCGTACATATACATATTCATTCCAGCTCGATTGGCGAACACGTACCGGGTAAGCAGTGCCACCGCTGGTGGTAAGTAGATGACCTTGTTCAAAAGTAGTTTGCAGCCCCTCTACTTCAGGATTGAGGCGCAGCTGTTCTGCATCGGTCAGTTCTTGGTTCTCAACTAAATCGAAGGAGAATGACTGGGGAACCCCGTCAATGGTAAGAATGCCACTGAGAATTTTGTTGGCATAGTCTCCTTGAACTGTGGTGACAGCAAAGCGTTGGCTATCCGTCAGACTAAGGTTAGTTTCCGACAGGGTGAGCCCCGCAGTGTCAGTAATCTGAAGCTCGGCAGTTTGATAATTTTGACCATCCCACAACAAGTCATCCAGATTAAACCGCAGGGTCATGGCCCCATCGTCTAATTCCCGGACAATGACTCGATCGGCTTGCTCTAGGCGGTTTACTTCCTCTGCCCGATCGGTTTCAGGATTGAAGGTAAAGCTGCTTTCTAGACTGAGGATTTCTACACCGGGACGATCAGTGTCAGTGATTGAAATTGCACCTTGGCCATTAGCCACTTGATAACGACTATCATCAGCATCATTCACCCCCGTTAGCTTTAGCTGAATCCGCTGATTCCCCTCAGTACGCTGATCGTCTAGAGCATTCACATAAACAACGCCCTTACGTTCCCCCGCCGGAATAAAAATCGAGCTGCTCAGGCCGTCACCAAAGCTCACATCTTGGGTTTGGCTTGCCCCCCCTTCAACGGTGGTGGTAATTTGAAAATCCACCCCCTGCCAACTATCACTACTCTGGTCTGTGGGGCGTAGGCTGTCTGCTTCGGTTAGGGTAAGATTTTTTAGATCAAACTCAACTGTAATGCCGCTTCGGGGAGCTGGCTTATCCAACAACAGTTCGAAAGCTGCCAGCTGGTCGCTACCTTCTAAAATCTGTTGCTGATCGCTGGGAACCGTAACTGAAATCTGGGGAAAATCAAAGTTGCGATTGACTAAGCCAAAGACATTAGCTTCCTCGGATAGAATCTCTTGCAGAGCTGGATCAGCGAGGGGTACACCCGCCTGCCATAAAAGCGTATCAGTTTGATTAAAGACAATGGTTGCGTCACCCACCGACCCCCCAGGTGCTTGGTTATTGAGGGTGGTCCCTGAACCTTCATCAAGGTTGTACTGCGCTTGCACGGTGCCCACATACACATCCCCATCCTGAACCAGCTGATCCCAAAACCGGAGATTGCTCACAAACCCCTGTACACCGTTGTTCTCTGTACCGATAGACTGCAGCACCAGGTTGGTATTATTACCAATGGTCTGGCTTCCAGCCCGATTACCATCCACAAAAATCTCTAGCTGGTCGTCCACCGATAGCAGCGTTACCCGATGCCACTGCTGCGTTGCCACGGTATTACGGCTGTTACCCACAAAACTAAAGACATCCGTACCCTGGAGTTTGCCATCGGCTAGGCTGAGCACACCCCGATCACTTTGCAACAGAATGCCATCCGAGTCCGGCTTCACCCAGAATTCTATGGCATAGTCGCCGCTGAGGGTGACATTGGGTAGTTGAATATAATTACCATCCCCCAACTGTAGGGCCACGGGTTCGGGTATTAGCAGCTCTGACTGTTCTGTGACTAAGGTGAACGAACGATCAGACAAGGCACTGTAAAATGGATCGGCAGAATCGACACCCACAGTGACCGTGCTGCCTGCCGCGCCATTCAGATTCACCTCATAGGTTTGATTCCAGGTGTTGCGATCGCTAGTAAACGTATAGTCTTGTCCGGCAATAGTCACCGTTACCGTATCCGTTGGACGGCTGGTGAGCCCCACAAATATTTTGGCGTTACCTTCCTGCAGCAACATCTCATCGGTTACCTGGAAGCCATAGTCATCTACCAGGCGAATACCGGCCTGAAATAGTCCAGAATCGGTAATGTTGACCGTGGTTCTGTCACCATTTTGAGTGACAGGCATGAGCACATAGCCCTTATTAATACCGTCTTGAATACCATTTTCTGCATTGTTGGCGGCTTGATAGTCTTCCCCATTAGCCGTTTCAATGCCTGGATATAAAAATCCCTCTTGATAGGCATAGGCGCTAGTGCCTGCACCACCCTCGGGTTTATCCACCCGATCCATGGAGACAATCCGCACCTCGACAGACTCAAGCCCCTCTTGAATCTCATCCACGATGGGGAGAATATTGATGATGGCACTACTTTCACCAGGCTGCACCACCACAAAATTTTCGGTCACATAGTCCAGTCCGTCGCCGTTAGCCTGGGTAGACCGTCCGGTTTCCAAGTTAATGCGCTTAAACCGCAGTTTGTCACTTAGGAATTCGGTCTCCTCAGGGCCAAAATTGCCCGTCACCCGCAGCTCATATTTAATGGCTAAACCATTGCCCCGAAGGTATTCATCGCGCTTTGTACCGGGTTCGGTTTCATTGCCTTCAATGACATAATCTTTGGTAGGATCTTGCCAGTCTTTTAGCTGAACCTTGACTTGTCCGATCTTGTTGTTATCTTTTAGGTCATCCTTAGATTCATACAGTTGCTCAGTGGCATGCTGCAGTACTTCGAGATCGTAACGGATCGGCAAAATAATACCGTTGCGGTTATGCAGTTCTCGTTCAGTAGAGGTGCCTGGATAAACCGTATAGTTATTCCAAAACTCAATCTTTTCAACATTGGTGGCAACAACTTGATTACTGACATTATTACGGTCAGTCACCGTAAATTTCATAGTGCCATCGGCCAGGGTTTCCGTCTCAATGTCAAAGTCTGAATATTCACCGACAATACGCAAGGTATCTAGACCCTCACCACCATCCACAGTGGTTTGTCCCGTGGCCGAACGCCAACCGCTACCGTTAGATACCTTAATCTCTTCTAAATTGCGTATATTGGGATTTAAGGTGGGATTACCGCCGTTGTTTGGATCGGGGTGGGGACCTACATCACCATTGGCAACGTTGCCATAGACCAGAATGTCGTCACCAGTTCCCCCTTCTAGCAAATCGTTACCATCGCCACTTTCTAGATAGTCATTGCCATCGCCACCGTAGAGCTTATCGTTGCCCCCTTCGCCCCGCAGCGTATCATTACCAGCTTCACCATAGAACGTGTCATTACCAGCAGCACTGCTGCCATCGCTGGTATCGTCGGTAATAATATCATTACCGTCTCCTGCGTAGACGGTATCATCGCCACCTCGAGTGCGGATATTATCGTTGCCGCTGCCCGTGTGAATAGTGTCGCTGCCACTGCCCCCAGTGACTTTATTATCGCCCTCGTAGGCATAAATTTCGTTGGTACCGCCATCCACGGTAATCTCGTCAACCCCTTGGCTACCATGAATTGTGTCATTGCCAGAACCACTGGTAATTCTATGGTAACTAGTGCTGGAATCGGCAGAAGCGCTAGTGCCAGCATAGATAATATTATTTCCCTCGCCGCCGTGGAGAGTATCTCCATCACTGCCACCCTTCAGAGTATCGTCGTCGCTGCCGCCGTCCAGAGTGTCACTGCCGCTGCCGCCATCCAGGGTATCGTCACCGGTTCCCCCTTCTAGGGTATCGTCACCGGTTCCCCCTTCTAGGGTGTCGTTACCCGCATCTCCTCTTAACGTGTCATCACCGGCTTCTCCTTTCAGGATGTCGTTGCCGCTGCCGCCACTCCAGTTATCGTTACCCCCGGCAGCTTCTCCAACATCATCACCGCCTTGCAAATCAAGGGTAGTGCCTCCATCTTTTCCGTAAACCCACTCGTTGTCGTCGTCAATATTTAAGAAAACTTCAATCGCCGAGACATCATCAAAGGGCTCATCGTAGTCCCAAAGCCGCCCTTGATAAGTATTACTTCTGCCAAAGAAATTATGTTCCCAAGCGACTAGTTTGAGGGAAGAAGACAGGAAGAATTTCAGATCATCTTCATCATCCCAGTCATCATTATCCCAACCATCAACACTATAATTGTCTAAATCTCGTCGGAATCCGGGATAAACACTTAGAGTCTCCTCATCAGTAAACCATTCATCATCTGCCTCTTTTATATAAGAGTTTTCACCTGTAACTCGATCGTATTCTGCATTTTCTTCATAGATATAGTTGAAGTTTAAATTTACAAATTGAGGATTAAAAATATCGGGTGTGCGCGTCTCAATATCTCCGTGACTGAACTCTAAACTCCAATCCGCGTCTAGTCCCCCTGTTAGATTCTCTGATGCAGCAACATCGGCACCGGTTAGTTCCGATAACGTTTCTACAAATGCTTGGCCAGCTTCACCCACTGCTACATCACAGCCATAAATTAAAAAGTCAGCCCCCGGTGCTAGGGCTGACTGCCAGCTTTCTAATAGCGCTGCATTTTCTTGCAAGGTTTCGGCAGTCAGGACCGTTGAGCCTAGCATTAAAGAGGCTTCTGAACCATGGGAGAAAAGATGAACAGCGTCTAGATTTTGGTGCTGTTGCAAAATCTCCGTCATGTACTTCACACCGTCTTCCCCAAAGGGAATGGTATAGACTTGACCATCAAAGTCTTTTAAGGTCAGGTCATTTTGGGCGAGAGAAGCATCAATGAAGGCGATGGACTGACTCATGAAAATGGGATCCTTAGATAAGCCGAATAGTTAAATACAGAAAATTGACATATTCAACCCTGTGAACGCATGAAAATGCGTCCTGAATGAGGATTGAATCAGGTTAAGGCGTTAGTGAGTTAAGAAACGGCGCTGAGTACGGGTTGGGGAGTGATTGCAGCCTGTGCTGTTACAGCAGGTTTGACAAACTTTTGATTGACAATATTAATGTAATGTTCAACATCGTTTTGAAGATGTAAAAACTGTGAGGATAGATGTTGGCATTTTTCTGTTGTTGTCTTACCTTTAGCGGCATAGCCATAGCGACCATTAAAAAGAACAATAGAAATCATTTTTTCTTCTTTCGTTTTCATCATGGCTTCTGTTACCGCTAACTGTAGCGGTGCACGTTCACTTTTATAGATGAAGTTAAGTGCAGCCCTTGCACAATCGTCTTGCCAGGGGCCAGAGGCTAGCCATGTATCGCAAATATATCGGCCAGGGGGATAGTCGGTGGGTAAATATCCTCTGATGTTAAAAGTGACGCCTTGGTACTTTAAATTCGGGAAAGCACGGACGTATTGTTGGGCAATTGATGAAGTTTTCGAGAGGGTATCTTCGTCCAAATCTAACGCTGCGGCCAATGCAATTTGTTTACCCTCTGCAATGAGGTTGATGCCGTTTTTAAAGGTAATTTGTACTACTTGGGGTGTATAAACTGGTTTTTGCGCAATTTCCCAGTCAGAGGGAATAACGCCGCTATAGCGCAAAATGTCTGGATTGATCATGGCCGGATTGAGATCGGCTGCTGCGATTGCGATCGCACAATCCTGAGCCCTAAAGCTAGGCAACATCAACATACCTAATTCTACTGCTGGATACATCTGCAGGTATTGTTCCCTGGCGCTGAGGAACCTATCTGAGTAACGTTACGCTGATTTATTCAATTCTTCACCAAACTTTGTTACAAGATGCACTTAAGTAGGAGCTTGCCTATTTAAAAAACTGTCGTCTATGCCATCGGTGAGCAAGTTGTTTTTACAAACATTAGCTTAAAGCTATTTATTGAAGAGCTTTATCGAGGGAAAAGTGTTGCTTAGAAGCAATCGATCAAGTTAATACGAAAAATATCACCCCGCTGAATATCCATATATTAGATAAGTTCCTGCCCCATAGGCTCACTATCTACAAAATTCGGAGCCATCATTATACTTTGTGTAATAACTTGACTAATCAGGGTCAGTCGGTGATTGTAACGCTACAATAACGACGCTGTCCCCGCCAACCACCATGGCCGCTCACCCGTCGGGAAAAAAATATCAAGGCCAATCTTCCCTCCTTTCTAAACAGCTGCTGGCCTTTTATCGGCGAGTGAGCCAGTCTACACTGACCGTCGTTGATGTTGAGACGACAGGGTCCGTTGCGTACAAGTCCAACGTCATTGAAGTTTCCGTTATCAAAGCGACCCTGGCTGACGGTATCCTGCAGCAGGAAACGTCTCTGATTAATCCGACCGGTAAGGTGCCACCGTTTATTACCAAAATTACTGGCATCACTACCGCTATGGTTAGCAAAGCCCCCTACCCCGAGGATGTGTGGGCCGACTATGAGGGTCTACTCCGTCAGGATGTGCTGACGGCCCACAACCTTGACTTCGACTATGGTTTTCTCCAATCAGAATACAAACGGCTTGACGTTCATTATTATCGGCCCCCCAGCCATCGCTTTTGTACCGTGCTGCTTTCTCGGTTAATGCTGGCGGACCTGCCATCTCGCAGTTTGCCTAACCTGGTCAAACACTTCAATTTTGACGTGGGTACGTCTCATCGGGCAGCAGCAGATACTAAAGCCTGCTGGCTTTTGGCAGAGATTTTGCTGACGCGTATTCAACAGGACCCTGAGGAGAAAATTTTAGAGCTGTTTCGTCAGCAGTGGATTCGTCTACAAGATGCGGCGGCTATGTTTGGCCAAGGTAAAAAGGATATCTTGGATTTGTTGATCAAGGCCGGATTAGAACATCGACTGTCTAAACGTCAACAGCAGCCTTTGTTTCGTCGGGGTGATGTGGAAGATGTATTCTATGCTCAACGAGGAGAGCAGCTGTCAGTACTGGGTGAGTCTTAGCTGGTTACGAGACTTTTAAGGGGCTGGGGCTTTTAAGAGACTTTTTCATAAGTGGTTAGGTTGAAGTTGTCTAGCTCCATAGTGCCAACCAGGGTTTGCTGGACAGTTGATTGATAATCAGTGCTCAAAAGACGTTCTATAGCCTGACGGATTTGTTGGGCTTCTGTCTCTGTGGGGGCCTTCCATACAGGCTTTTCAGCTTCTAGCCAGAGAATTTGATCATAGTTTTCAGCAGGATCGGCTAAAACGTTCTCTAAGGATTCAGACAGCTGAGCTGGGTTCGTAGCCAACAGCTTGACGGGTGTGTCGTTGGGGAAATAATAAACCAGCCGGAGTACATGCCCCCAGGCTTTGGAATTCATGACGATCAGGGTGGACTCTGATGCTGTACCTGTTTGGGAAATTTGTTGGAATACCTGGCGATTGCGCCCAACCATATCGCCTACATTTAGACCAAGGTACAAGACTAACGTTGCGACTATCATGGGCTTTTGCCAAGGGCTAGGTAAGTTTATTAACCAGGCAGTTAGTAGCAACAACAGACCGGGCAACACAAAAATTGCACTACGTCCAAATCCCCAGGCTAAGGTAGATTTTCCTGAGAGGATATCGGAGCCTAGCATTAGCAGCAAGGGCATACACCCTAAGGTCAAAATTGTGATGAGTAATGAGAGAGAATCTTGACGCAGTAAACGCCACAGGTGCCAGATCATAGCGGTGAGTAACAAACTCGCACAGGCTCCCACACTTAAAACAACAGTGGGGGGTAAGCTCGTTGACCAGTCTCCTACTACAAGCTGAATACCGAGGACTTCTAATACGCCCTGGATATGTTGAGTGACGGTTTCCCACCAGCTGGTCTGGGTGGAGAATCGGTTGAGGTCTACATTTCTTAGCTGCTGGGGGAGCCCCCAATATACCCAGGGAGCTGCTAAACATCCAGCACCCATACCGCACAGGCTATACTGCCACCAGCGTTTGCGGTCTTTGATGAGAATCACGCAGCCTAAGGCTAAAAACCACAGGACTGAGAGATAGTAGGTCAAGGTTCCAGCGGCTACGGCTATAGTCAACAACAGATACCACCCTAACCGTATCGGACGGGACAATCGCTGGGTACAGAGCTGTAGAGCGGCCCATCCTCCCAGGGTGACCCATAAAACCGTAGGACAGTACATCCGCACATTGAGAGAATGAAACCAAAAAAACGGGTTTAACCCCAACAATGCGGCTAGTAAAAGCCCGCCTCGATGTCTAAAGAGGGCTTTACCCATGCCATAGGCTCCCAGAATTGCCCCCAAACTAAGGAGAAGATTGAGACTGCGAAGAGAGATTTCTTTGTTTCCGGTCAGGGGTAGCCACAGGTACTGCGACAAGAAGAAAAGTGGAGGGTGGGGCTCGCGGCCTACCAGCCCTTGAAGCAAGGGTTTGATGGCTTTGACAAAGTCAATTGGGTTAAATGAGGGCAGCTGTAACAGAGTACTGTAATCAGCTAGGGCAATGGGAGTATTGGGGGGATTGCTATAGCCGGTACGCTGGGTTGTGGACAACAATAGCGATAGGACTTCGTCGTACCACAGCTCTCGTGCACCAATGTAAATGACTCGGATGAGACATGCGATCGCAATTGCCAAAATTAATATCCATTCAATCCGAATCTGTTGAATTGTCTGAATAAACTTGCCAAGGGGATTTGTCTCTGAAGAAATAGGAAGCTGTGACACAGGAATTCTCCTTCAGGGGGTCCGATTTTGAGTGTTAGCATCAGCCGAGCGGGTCGAGATTACCTTGGGCAGTGCCCGACGTCGCCGATACCAGGTAGCTCCACCGACAAGCAGGCCAATTAAGGTCAGTGCGATCGCAAGGGGTATTAGGTCTCCCGTTTGAGATAACGTGAGACCGGAACTGCCCAACAGCACAAAGGGCAATACTCCTGGTAGTGTGCCCAAAGCCGTTCCGACTACATAGTCTTTCCAACTAACGGAGGTCAGACCAGCGGCAAAATTGACCAGACCATAGGGAATCACCGGCAGTAGCCGCATGGAAAATATGTAGAACATACCGCCGTGGCGTATTTCAGCATCGATAGTCTGCCAGTAGCCCGCCAGCCGTTTTTCGACTAGTTCTCGCCCCACAGTGCGGGTAAATCCAAAAGCAACAATAGCCGCGACCAGGGCTCCAATCGTAGTCCACAATGAGCCTAGCCACGGGCCAAATAGGGCTCCCCCAGCCAGGTTTAGTACCGTCGAGGGTAGGACCAATACAGTCGCTACCGTATAAATCAAAATATATATAATCGGCCCCCACAGCCCCGCCCGATCGAGGGTATACTGCAACCAGTCAGGGTCAATGCCGCCCAGGGAGACCATAGCAACCCCGGTCGCCACAATGCCCAGAAAAGTAATGAGTAAAATCAGGCGTTTGATATTGGCCATTGGTTGCCCTTTTTCAATTGTCTATATCCGTGGCACGTTTCTACGATGCACCCTGGAAAATCTCCATGGCTCATTCTGCCTTTCCTCCATAAAACTCTCGCACTAAATATAAAGGCCGCTGTTTGACTTCTTCGTATACCCGACCTAAATATTCGCCAATGATGCCGAGACTGACCAACTGTACCCCCCCTAAAAATAAAATGGCCACCATTAATGATGCATAACCGGGCACGTCAATGCCCAACACTAGGGTGCGGAGGATTAAAAATGAAGCATAGAGAAAAGAGATAACAGAGATTATGACGCCAAGATAGCCCCATACCCTCAATGGAGTAGAGCTAAAGGAAACGATGCCACTGATCGCAAAATTCCAAAGCTTCCAGTAGTTCCATTTGGTGTTGCCACTGTGTCGGGGGTCGCGGTCGTAGGTAATATAGGTTTGTTTATAGCCTACCCAGGCAAACAGTCCCTTCATAAATCGGGTGCGTTCTGGCAATTGCTTGAGGGCCTCAACAACCCGGCGGTCCATCAGTCGAAAATCCCCTGTGTCTTGGGGAATGGAGACCTGACTCAGGCTGCCGATGATGCGATAAAAGCCATTGGCTGAAAATTTCTTAAACCAGGTTTCTCCCGCTCGGCTGCGACGTTTGGCATAGATTACATCGTAGCCTTCGCGCCACTTTTCCATCAGGGCCTGAATACATTCGGGCGGATCTTGCAAGTCAGCATCCATCGGTATTACAGCCTGACCTCGGCTATAGTCAATACCTGCCGTTAGGGCCAGCTCTTTGCCAAAGTTACGGGCTAGGGCTACGACTTTGATGGCTGGATTGCGCCTGTGGTGTTCAATCAACTGCAGCAGGGTACTGTCTTTACTGCCATCGTCTACACAGACAATTTCATAGCTTTCGCCTAGCGATTGGGCGACATGCTCTAAGCGCTCTAACAGGGGGTCTATATTAGACGCTTCGCAATAGAGCGGAACGACAATTGATAGCTCGGGCAGTTGCTCCGAAACACTGACAGAATTTATCGTTGCTACGCCAGACGCACTCTGAATTGGAAACATAGAAACGGTACCAATGGCATAGAAGTTAGTATAGTCCTCGTTATAAACTCGCTTGCCTAGTAGTAAGAGGTCAACAGTACTGCTGTTTAATAGCTGCTAACCCTTTATATAAGTCCTGGGTATCGGGCCAACCGACAAACCCCGCGAAGCGACAGCGGTTTTGATCATTGGCAAGAAAAATATGGTGAATACCTAAAGGATGACGCCAGATGCGTAGGGTCAAACCGTGGGTTAGGGTGGCCCAAACAGTAGCTCGGTCAAAATCGCGCTGGCGAGTATCGGTCATGCCAGGAATGGCCTGGAGTTTGGCAATAATGGTGTCTTCTAGAGTGTGCTCTGGCGGTGCAGAAGACATTGGCGGCAATGCCCAAAAGTGCTGAATTGCGGCGATGACATCGGCATGATCTTTCGTATTGTCGTGACGGATACCCTGCAGCTGGGTGTAGCAAGCATGGCGAAACTGGGAGCATTGAATCGGGACCGTGCCGTCGCTGCCACCAGCGTAGTCACTGGCAATGGTCTGCATGGGGATATGACGGGCCAGGTGTTCAGCAATCTGACGTCGGTTAGTGCCGAGATCCCTGGCGATGCCGATGCCCCACCGCAGGGGATCAATTATTCGACCCAGATCGGCCCCACCCACAGGCGAACTCACTAAGCTGACAGATCTGATGTGGGGCCACCATTCGGGATGACGTTGGAGGAGTTCTAGCCAAATTAAACCACCCATAGAGTGACCAACAATGCGCCAGGGGCGCTCAGGGTGACGCTGGTGGGTTGCGATCGCAATCTGTTCTACCTGCTCAATGAGTGGTTCAATCCGCCACCAGGTTTTAATCAATCCTAGATTAGGAGCAATCACCTCTGTCTGCTGATCTGCCAGGGAGACTCCCAAACGATAAATACGCCGATTGGTATCGTGCCAGCCGTGCTGTACAAAAAGAATGTAGGGAGAAGACCGAGCATGCACCATAGGTTTAATAGTGTCTTGTAACGATTTCTAGTAAAACGATGGTTTTAGTTTCACCGCAGCGTAGAGGAGCATGATTGCATAGCGTCTGCGGACAGTCGACCTTCAACCATTAATCCTTCAACCATTGATCTAGCTGATTGATCAAATGATTATCCAGTTCCTGAGCCGATAATTAAGGCAACACTCAGATCGAACATCTATCCCTGAGGTATGCTAGTTGCGGAGTGTGTCTCTAGCATTTCCATCGTATTTAATCATCAGAGACTCTATACTGCAGTTGCTAATTTTATTCGATAGCTTTGTTATGACCTTAGTGGGATGTGCCACTTACCCTCATCTAGTAAGTTAAACCACGAAATTGTCTCCGACAAAAAACAATTGCTCTCAATGTGCGGCCCCCGCACTCCTACAGCGATTTAGCAACGCACTACTACCTTTGAGGACGTCTACGTGTTACAAACTTTTATTGCCGACTTTAAAGTAGTTTTTGAGCGAGATCCCGCTGCCCGCAACGCGCTGGAAGTCTTGTTTTGTTACCCAGGTCTGCATGCTTTGCTTCTCCATCGCTGGGCCCATGCTATGCGGCAATTGGGTGTGCCATTTTTGCCCAGATTTGTCTCCCACGTAGCGCGGCTGATTACCGGTATTGAAATTCATCCGGGGGCTACCATCGGTCACGGAGTATTTATCGACCACGGCATGGGAGTCGTTATTGGAGAGACTGCCATTGTCGGAGATTATTCTTTAATTTATCAAGGGGTTACCTTAGGCGGTACCGGCAAAGAAACGGGTAAGCGGCACCCTACCGTCGGCACTCAAGTGGTTGTTGGTGCTGGAGCTAAAGTACTGGGCAATATTCAAATTGGTAACAATGCTCGAGTTGGCGCTGGGTCAGTCGTGCTTAGGGATGTCCCTTCGGACTGTACCGTTGTAGGTGTTCCCGGTCGGGTTGTGCATCGCTCTAGTCGCTCAGAGCCCCTTGAGCATGGTAAGCTCCCCGATTCGGAGGCTGCCGTTATTCGCACCCTGGTTGATCGAATCGAAGTCCTGGAAAATCAAATTGCTCAGCTACAGCAGCAATCATCAGTTCGGACAACCCTTCAAATGGGACTAATGGCCAATGCCTCTCAATCAGAAGACCATGACGATGGTGACTGTTGCCGATTGACAGATCGCGTTATTGAAGAGTTTTTAGATGGCTGCCCCCAGCGATAGCCCCTAGTAACGGTTTATCTCTCACGATATTTTTTCTGTCTCAAGATTAAATCCTCTAAGGGTTAACCTCCTCGACTCTCCAATCACCTTCAGACTGTTGATGGTAGATATATCGATTCTGAGGATTGCCGCGTAAAAGTAGGTGTTCGACACGTTCAGCGTTCAAAAGCAGTACGGAGAAACTATCTGGGGGTTGCTCCGTCGATGCAACAACCGGTTCAAACGCTGTTTGATTGACTCTCATCTGCCCCGGATGCGGCCAGTAAAACTGTTGGCGAGCCTTGTCTGATAGTTTCTGCCAGACGTTGAAACGAACAGTGTCATAGTTATTGTCACAGGCATTGTTGGGACCGATCAGGCTGAGCTTGCCAGACAGTCGAAACTGCTCGCGGGTAACGGTAAAATACCAGCACACCTCAGCCCAAGGCTGAGTTTGAATGTGCTGAACTTTTTCGCTCCGGCTATCGGTGACCATTTGTAGAGCTTCGTTGACAAACCCCCGAAAAACTACGGTACGATTAGAGGGTTTACCTTCTGCATTGATGGTAGCTAGCTGCAGATACCGACAGTAGGCTCGGGCACGATTGCGGTGAAGAGCACGAGCTAGGGCAGGTCGCCATGGGGCTAACGTCATAGTTGGTTATCTAATTCGTAGAAAAAATGTGCAATGGTTGGGGACACTGCACCATAAGCGTCACAATGGTAATCATTCAGACAAGCGCGTACATCGATTAGAACAAAGTACCGGCACAGTTGAATAAAATCGGTACACTCAAATCGACGGCCATTTTACTCGCTTTAAAGACCATTACAAGAAAGACCTATGAAAGGAGATAGCCTGTAAGGCCATGACTGCCACTGTATTTCTCATACTGGGGATAGTTTTCCTAGTCGTTGGAGCCGATTTTTTAGTTAGAGGTGCTTCCAACCTAGCGGCCATGGCGCGAATCTCCCCCTTGGTGATCGGCCTGACGGTGGTTGCTTTTGGTACTAGTGCGCCGGAGCTTGCGGTCAGTTTACACGCCACCTTCAATGATCAGGCCCAGCTTGCAGTAGGTAACGTCGTCGGTAGCAACATCTGTAATGTGTTGTTGATTTTGGGGGCATCTGCTCTAGTTGCGCCCCTGGTAGTTGCACAACAGCTAGTTCGTCTAGATGTACCGATCATGATTGGGGTATCGGGTCTAGTTTTTCTGTTTAGCTTGGATGGCACGATTGGCTCATCTGATGGCGTTATTTTATTTTTGGGGGGGCTAAGCTACACCCTGTTTCTGCTCTACCAAAGCCGCCGTGAGAAAAATCCTGACGTTCAGGATGAATATGCTCAAGAGTACGGTCCCAGGGAATTTTCTTGGTCTAAGGTTGGCATCGAAGTTCTAGCTTTTTTGGGGGGTATGGCTTTTTTGGTGATCGGGTCACAGCTCTTGGTCAAAGGTGCAATCACCATTGCTGAAGCCCTCGAGATTAACCCTTTGATCATTGGCTTGACTGTTGTAGCTTTAGGGACGTCACTGCCCGAATTGGCCACATCTCTTGTGGCAAGCTTTCGCGGCGAGCGAGATATTGCCGTCGGCAATGTCGTAGGGAGCAATATTTTTAATATTTTGGTGGTATTGGGGGTGACCAGCGCACTCTCACCCAATGGCATTGTGATCGAGCCATCAGTTTTGGCATTTGATCTGCCGGTGATGATCGGGGTGGCTATTATGTGCTTCCCGATTTGTTTAAATGATAATTTGGTTAGCCGTTGGGAAGGGTTGCTGTTGCTGGGCTACTATTTGGCCTATACGCTGTACCTGGTGATGAAATCGACTGAACACGACAGTGCAATCTTGTTTGGCTCGACCCTAAAGTATGTGATTGTGCCGCTGACGATTATAGGATTGACGGCCATTACCCTGCGATCGCGACTCAGCTCTCCTCGGTCAAAAGGCCTATAGGCAAGACCTCCGAGTCATTCAGCACCTAATTAGAACTCATTAGAATGAGGAGATTTCTGATCTAGACAATGAGCTAAAGCCAGGTTTAGACAGCGGGCTAGCTCTAGGGGATCGACACCCAGCACAGTGCGCTGCTGTTGGGCATAGAGTCCTGTCTGAGCGTGCCACCAGACTGCCCCCAGAGCGGCATCCGTTAGGGCCACCGCCGTATCACTAACGCTTTGGGCTATTTTCTGAGCCATCAGACCACCCATCAGACCGGTCAGGACATCACCACTACCGCCACGAGCCAGGGCTGGGGTGCTGTGGGGGTTGAGCCAGAGATGATCGTGATCCGCGATCGCAACCTTCGAGCCTTTGAGAACCACCGTCGCTCCAATTCTTTGAGAGGCCTTGAGAGCACCGTCATGACCACTGATCAAATCTGGAAACAATCGCCTAAATTCACCGGGGTGGGGGGTGATCACCGTCTTGCCCTGACGATTTTTAAGCTGGTCTGCTGTGGTGCCATTAAGACCATCTGCATCTAGCAGTAGCGGGGGCTGGCTGACTAAAACTTCAGTTAGCCAGTCAACCTGGGCTAAGCCAGGACCACAGGCGATGGTGTCATATTGGTCTAAGTTTAAGGGCGGTAGGGTTGCGATCGCGCCAGTAGACGTTTCCTCCGCACCCATCACTAATGCCCCTGGCAATTGGGTTACTACCAGAGAGCGAATGCTTTCAGGCACAACTAGAGTGACCATACCAACACCGCTAGCCATAGCTCCATGCCCCGTCAGCAGTGCTGCCCCCGCATACTGTCTAGATCCAGCAATAACCAACAGCTGGCCGACCGTATATTTATGAGCCACAGGAGAACGCGTTAAGGGTAGAATCTGCAGTGCCCGCTCAGCCGTAAGCCGCCGCACCTGGGGCTCGGCACTCAGCACGGCTTCAATATTCGCTAATGGAATATCAAAATCAAGCAGCTCCGTTTGTCCTAGATACAACTGAGCAGTCTCCTGCAAACAGGCTCGTTTCCACAGCCCTAGACATAGGGTCGTGTCTGCTTTGATCGCCGTTCCCAACACATCTCCGCTGTTGGTATGAATACCAGAAGGTAAATCGATACTCACCACGGGAATACCACTTTGATTAACCCTGTCGACCACCGTGGCAATGTCCCCAGAGAGCGCGCGACAAAGGCCAAAGCCAAATAGACCATCGAGGATGCGGCATTGACTATCTAAATTAGGCCTAAACTCACTCCAGGTTTGATACCAGGGAATTCCTAAACTACGGCAGTAACAGCTGTGTTGGATCGTCAGAGGTTTCCCAGATTCAAAAGGGCTATAAATTCCGACGTCATACCCTCGCAAATAAAGCTCACGAGCCACTACCAGCGCATCTCCACCATTGTGACCTGGACCTACCAGCACCCTGACTTTTCGCGAGCGATCCCAGCGCTGGCTCCAATAGTTGGCAATCTGCCCAGCTACTTTTTCCATCAGAGCCGCCACCGGAAAACCAGCGTCAAATATCTGAGCCTCAATCGCCTGCATCTGTTCTGCTGTCACACAGAACGATTGAATACTAGAGCGGTTTCTCTGTCCTCTCATTTCATCAGGATATGAGGGTTTCATGACAGTGTTTTTTGATATCGAATAGTGAGCACTAGTTGTCTTGGCCATAGCCTAAACCCTATTTACATCCCTAAAAGTGATTAGAAGCAATCACGGATCTGTAAACGGAGTGCTAGCCTAAGAATTGGCATTTGATACATTGAGTCTGAACAAGGTATGGGTAAAGTTGTTGTAGGTTTGTCTGGGGGCGTAGATAGTTCGGTCGCTGCAGCGACCTTACACCAGCAGGGACAAGATGTTATCGGCCTCACTCTGTGGCTGATGAAGGGAAAAGGTCAATGCTGTTCTGAAGGTATGGTAGATGCGGCACAGCTTTGTGAGGATTTAGACATTCCGTATCACGTTGTCGATACTCGGGAACTGTTCGAAGAAAAGATCATCAACTATCTGGTTGAAGGCTATAGCCAAGGAATTACTCCCTTGCCCTGTTCCCAGTGCAACCGCAGCGTCAAGTTTGGACCAATGTTGGACTATGCGCGTCAAGAACTGGGGGCCGATAGCATCGCCACTGGCCACTATGCTCGCATTACCCGCAACTCAGCCACGGGACGTTACGAGCTGCGTCGGGCCGTAGATCTTAATAAAGATCAGTCTTACTTTCTGTATGACCTGACCCAGGAACAGCTGGGGTCTACTCAGTTTCCCCTGGGCGAACACACCAAAGTTCAGACCCGAGAAATCGCGACACAGCTGGGGCTACACACCGCTACAAAACCTGAAAGCCAAGACCTTTGCTTGATCGAACAGCATGGCTCTATGCAGGCATTTCTAGACAAGTATCTGGCGTCTAAACCGGGCGACATCGTCGATGCTACGGGTCAGGTACTGGGTCAGCATACGGGGATTCACCACTACACCATCGGCCAGCGTAAAGGGTTGGGTATTGCCGCTCCAGCTCCCTTGTATGTAGTGGCTTTAGACGTTGCTCGCAACCGGGTGGTTGTGGGGGAGCGCGACAGTGTTCATCAACCACACTGCATTGTAGATCGGGTCAACTGGGTATCAGTTCCAGCCCCTGATGCTCCAATGCCAGTGACCGTACAAATTCGTTATCGTTCACCTGCCGTCGCTGCCACGGTATTTCCCTTAGCCGATGGTTCCATAAAGCTAGTCTTTGCGGAGCCTCAGTTTAGTGTGTCTCCAGGGCAAGCAGCGGTGTGGTACGACAATGAGGACCGGGTGCTCGGCGGCGGACTGATCCGACCGTTTGATTAGATGAACAGTAACGCAGTTTCTATAGAAGAAAAGAGGACGTTTTGACATTAACTAATGATGGTATTGCCCCCCATGGCGGCACGCTAATTAATCGTCTAGTCTCCGATGAACAAAAAGCAGAATTTTTAAGTAAAGCTGACTTTTTGCCTCAGGTTACTCTGGATGACCGCGCCTTGTCAGATTTGGTCATGATTGCCATTGGTGGCTTTAGCCCTCTGACTGGGTTTATGGGTAAGGCTGACTATGAGCCTGTGGTAACGGACATGCGCTTAGCTAGCGGTTTGCCTTGGTCAGTGCCGGTCACACTATCTGTTTCAGAGGACGTTGCTGCTCCCCTAACCGAAGGCACCCTGGTTCGTCTAAATGACAAAAAAGGTCGATATGTCGGTGTCCTTGAGCTGAGTGAGAAATACACCTACGACAAGCAGAAAGAAGCCACCAACGTTTATCGTACCGACGAAGACAAACACCCTGGTGTCAAGGTCGTTTACGACCAGGGACCGATTAATTTAGCTGGACCTGTATGGCTATTGGAGCGCGACGAGCATCCTCTGTTTCCTAAGTATCAGATTGATCCTGCTGCCTCTCGCGCTATGTTTCGTGAGCGTGGTTGGAAAACTGTCGTTGGATTTCAGACCCGTAATCCCATTCATCGGGCCCATGAATACATTCAAAAATGTGCCCTGGAAACCGTTGATGGTCTGTTTTTGCACCCCTTAGTAGGAGCTACCAAAAAAGACGACATCCCAGCCGATGTCCGGATGCGCTGCTACGAAATTATGATGGATCGCTATTTTCCTCAAGATCGGGTAATTTTGGCAATTAATCCCTCGGCTATGCGCTACGCTGGTCCTCGCGAGGCAATTTTTCACGCGTTGATTCGTAAGAATTATGGCTGCACTCACTTTATTGTGGGGCGTGATCATGCGGGTGTCGGTGACTACTATGGTACCTACGATGCTCAGCACATCTTTGATCAGTTTGAGCCAGGTGAGCTAGGCATTACGCCCATGAAGTTTGAGCACGCCTTCTATTGCACCCGCACGGGTACTATGGCGACTAGCAAGACTAGCCCCAGTAGCAAAGAAGAACGTATCCACCTATCGGGTACAAAGGTGCGTGAGATGTTGCGTCGTGGCGAGCTTCCACCACCGGAGTTTTCTCGTCCAGAAGTGGCTGCCGAGTTATCTCGCGCCATGCAAGCCCAGAGCTAATGGAGTAGTCGAGTAGTGAAGCGACGGGAGTTTTTGTCAGCGACGGGTGTCATTCTTGGAGCCTTTGGGTTAAGTCAGTCTCAGCTTTTAGGCTGGCAAAGAGCACTGGCAGATCCGTCTCGTCGCAAGTTAGCTCTACTGATCGGTATCAATCAATACCCGAGTGGGGTATTGGGAAAAAATGTTAAACCCCTAACGGGATGCTTAACCGATGTTGAGCTTCAGCGGCAGCTGTTGATATATCGTTTTGGGTTTGAGTCTAACAACATTGTCACTTTGGTAAATGCTCAAGCTACCCAAATCGGGATCATAGATGCGCTTTATCAATTGACCCAAGCATCGACCGCCAATGATGTTGTCGTGGTTCATTTTAGTGGCTGTGGTAGTCAGGTGGCACTGGGGGACAAGCGCGTCAAAACCTGGGTACCGGTGGATGGCAATTTACCGACGGCGAGTCAGCCTCAATCTAGAGATGTACCGGTGTCTTGGGTAAAGCAAATTATGGCTAAACTCAAGACCAAACAAGTATTCACAGTGGTAGATGCTGGATACACTAAGCCAAACGTGCCGTTATCCAGTGGCTATCGGATTCGATCTCGCTGGGATATTCCCACTGTCAAAGATTTTTATTTTCCGACTTTGTCAGTGGATGGAACTTCAGACTTAGATAGGTTGAAAATTTCTGCGGATCCTTCATTTTTTCCTGGCGATTTGCTGATGGCGGCTCGTGACGGTCAACCTGCGATTGAGCGACAGTGGCCTGATTTTGGGGCTGGCTTGTTTACCTATGGGTTAACTCGTTATTTATGGGCAACCCAGCTGCCAACCAGACTTTCAGCAGCTATGCGTGGGGCTCAAGAGTCAATCTTACCCTTGGTTCCTAACCAGACCCCCTACTGGACAACTCAAACGGCTGACGAGCATGCGGTTTATGGCACGGCAGATTTGCCTAGTCTAGACGCAGTCATTACGGCAGTTGAGGGACGTTCGGCTACCGTGTGGTTGGGGGGCTTGCCGGCCAATGTGGTACAGCATAGTGAGCAATTTGAGTTTGCTGGGCGATCTGATAGTGACGAACAAACGGTGATGCTGCGATCGCAGACCGGCTTATCAGGCCGGATCAAGCTACCCGATGGGGAGCCTTGGCTGGTAGGACAGCCTCTATATGAAGTTGTGCGGGTTTTACCAAAAGATATTCCCCTGGTTGTTTCCCTTGAGTCAGGGTTAGAAAGGATTGAGCGTGTGGATGCCACCAGTGCTCTAGCCGCTCTGTCATTTGTAGATTCTACAGATGATACTCACCCGGCTGACTGCATGCTGGGTAAGTTCCAGTCTGAGGATGTGGCTGCCTCAGACATAGCCGTTGTACCGACAGTTAAACAGGGATATGGTCTGTTTACACCGACTCGCGATCTAGTAGCTGGCACCCTAGCAAAACAAGATGAAGCTGTAAAAATGGCTGTCAGCCGACTCTCACCGAAGCTTAGGACGATGCTAGCTATGAAGCTACTGCGATTGAGCGAAAACCAAGCCTCGTCTCGTCTGGCTGTGCGTCTAAATCTATTGTTGGCCAACGGCGAAACAGAAAAACTTTTGCTACAGCAGGAGACTCGTCAGGCGTCAGGGAAAGCCTCAAAAAGTCGCTTGGCGGATGCCGCTAGTCGTCAAAATCGTCCCCTAGAGTTCTCTCAAGGCTCTCGACTACGCTATCAGGCTCTAAATTTTGGTCTGGCACCGGTTTATACCATGCTGGTAGGGTTTGATGCTCGAGATAGAATGCTAGCCTTTTTCCCACCCAGTGATGGCCAGCCTTACTCCATGGAGCTGCTGCAGACTGCTTTGACCCTACAGCCTGGCACATCGGCAAGTTTACCTACACAAAAAAATGCCTGGGTGGTTGACGATTCACAAGGTAGGGTAGAAACCTATCTCGTTTGCAGCACACGACCCTTGACCAACTGTTGGCAGGTGCTGCTGTCCACAGTAAATACGGCCAGTAATCAGCGAGTAAATCTTGGGGATAATGCCCTGCCGTTGATACGGGCATTACTGGATGATTTGAGTGCTGGTGAAGATGCAGATAATGCCTCTGATGAGTACACCCTAAATACAGTTAATTGGGCAACGATAGGATGCCATTACAGTATTGCTTAGGGGTACAACTAACTATGTGAATGATACTAGATAGCCTCTTCAGCCAGCTATCTCAGTTTCTTCCACGTCTTGGGTGGTTATTTCTTGGTTGGAAAAGCTAAAGGCACGAAAATGTTTGGCCTGTTCTTCAATCCGGCTGGCGATGCGATCGCAGACCAAACTACACAATTGAAAACTAAGATCGTCCGCTACTCGATAAAAAGATGACGTGCCCTCTGTGCGACGATTTAAGATGCCTGCCTGCAGCATTACCTTTAAGTGTTTAGAAACGTTCGCCTGACTAGTCTCAGTAACATCAACCAGTTCCTGAACACATTTCTCACCATTTCCTAGCAAATTCAGAATTTTGAGCCGCATTGGCTCGCTTAAAACACTGAAATAATCGGCCACCTGCTGAATAACTTCAGCGGAGATAGGTTCCATTGCGGGACCTCCATGACCCAAAGGAAACACACATACCTTCTATATCAAAACTTGATGGGTATTGTAACAATATATTCATCAATGGCAATAGAGTGATTTAACGCTTTTACTAAAAAAATAAAATTTTCATCCATCATCATCAACCTATTTGCCGTTACTGCTTTAGAGGATGGACCGATCCGCAAACCCTGCTATTAACCGGCATTGGCACAGATAGAATCACAGTCGAGATCAGCAACGCCACCTATCTAATTAAAACGTTAGCTCTGTAACGTTTAGTCATGACTTTAATCCTCGCAAGGGTTTCTTATTTTCTAGTTGAATAAAGAACATAGGATATGAGATTCAACCTGAAAGCAGGATAAATTATCTGTTCAAAATTAATAGCGTACCTAGGTGACCAAAGTTGACCCTATAAGCTTTTGGGAAATTATGAAAGAAGTATAGGGTTTCACCCCTAACTCAAAATGTCGGAGTTAGGATGATATCACTCTCACGTATTGAGTTTACTGTTTCTGAATCTCGGAGCTTATTTAGAAAATTGACATAAATGAGTATTGAAAAAGCTTATTGTGGTCAATCTTTAGAGTTTGTTCCGCTAAACTCTTAGTCATCTATCTTAATCCTTTAGATAGCTAAATATAGCTTTTAATCTATCTAATACATTTCTAAAATTCAGCCAAGCTCTTTGCTCTCAATGCTTTAGAAGCTAATGCTGGTTTTATCGTTAAGGAATCAGGCGACCCTCAAATACAGATGATACCTTTGCTAAGCTCGCTGTTTTTACAATCATCCCATGAAAAATATTGCTTAAAGAAATATAGGATTTGAAACCTATGTTCACTGTTGTTTACATCGACATTAGATGAATTAGAAACGACCCGTCGCCAATAGTAGAAGGCATTTAGTTTGTTTGGAAAGTTATTTTGAAAATATTAAAAATATGACAATATCCTGACAGCAGTCAGAACAGAGATTTGATTTATAACGGAAATTCCAAATGAAGACCCTCTTGTCTTATTCCGGTCTTATGTGATTTGTTGCCGTCATCGTTCCCGATCTTTCGCCTTTACAGAGATATTCCGTAGCTATGTCTAGCTTCTCCTCAGCTTTAGAGTATCAGAGCATACCGCATCATGTTTTTGAACAGATACGTCGGAGTCTCTCATGTTTGCTACCAGAAGAACAATATCATCTATCGGAGCAAGACTTTCACGATGGTCGGTTACCTACAGAATCTAGCATTGAGAAGTTTATGCTGTTTTCTGTGGGAACGGTCAGTTTTCTGTTATTGGCCCAGCCTGATCAAGTATGCAACTATCAGGTATGCCTGTATTCTGACCAAGAAAGCATTGAACATTTTTTGTCTTTACCTTGGTTGATTCATGGTTTAAGTAGCCAGGGTAAAGCAATATTGACACAGCTGCGGCAGCGGGCGCAGCGATCAGCCAAGGAGACATCCCCGAAGAGCCGCTCCTCCTCAAATAATCACACCCTGATTAAGTTAATTCACAAACTTATCTCAGAGGTAAGTGGTTCAGAGCGGGGATATCCAGAGCGGGCTCTATCGTCAGCTGCGATGCTACGACGCATTGTGACGCGTTTGCAGCAGTCTGAGCCACTCTCATCATTGATTCAATCAACTCTACATGAAGTCTGTGATTGGCTATGTCTAGATCGACTATTCATTTATCAAGTTGCTAATCTGCCACCTCTACCCAACCAATCGGGGAAGCAGTCCGATGAAAAGATTTCACCCTACATTACCTACGAAGCACGGCGTAATTCGTCTATAGATTCTATTCTGCATCATTCGAATAGTTATTGCCTGAGCGATGGAGCTTGGCGCGAGCGTTATGCCATCAAAAAAAACACTCAGGAAAGCGGCTATTATGTCATTGAAGACATAGCAGAATACTATCAAAACCATCCCAACTTGCTGGCCCAGCTCAAACAAGCAAGTGTGGAGGCTCTATTGGTAGTCCCTATCTGGTTAGAGGATACTCTTTGGGGACTGTTGATTGGTCATCACTGTATTAACAAGACTGATTTTGAACAGACTCAATCAGGGGAAAAGTCTTTTAATAATCTCCGCTGTTGGCAAACATGGGAAGGTGATTTTCTAGTTCAAATAGCAGAGCATCTCACAGTCGCAATTTATCAAGCTAATTTACAGCAGCAGCTCCAGTATCAAAAACTAATGCTCAAAGCCCAGGTTGAGGACCGCACGCAGAGTCTGAAAGACGCGTTGATGGCCGCTGAAGCCGCTAACACAACTAAGAGCGAGTTTTTAGCGACAATGAGTCATGAATTACGAACGCCGTTGACCTATATTATCGGCATGTCAGCAACGTTGTTACGTTGGTCTTTTGGTGATCTGAGCCCTCGTCAGCGCGACTATCTCAACACTATTCATAGCAGTGGAGAACAACTTCTAGATATCATTAATGACATTCTAGAAGTCGCTAAAATAGAAGCAGGACGTACTGTCCTAGAGATCAACAATTTTTCACTCTCGAACTTGGCCCGTAGCAGCCTAGAGAGTTTTCGGCAAGAAGCTCAGGTAAAAGGTGTAGATTTACGAATAGATTTGCGATTATCGGATGCTGAAGATAGTTTTCGAGCTGATCCACGTCGAATACGTCAGATTTTAGCTAATTTATTAAGTAATGCTGTTAAGTTTACCGACGTAGGCGGGCGAATCAGCCTGCGGGTTTGGCGTGATCCACAAAGTGTAATGTTTCAGGTGGAGGATACCGGTATTGGTATTCCTGAGGCTCAGCAGGCGGTTTTATTTGAGACCTTTAAGCAGCTAGAAACAGCTCGTCAGCGTCAGTATTCTGGTGTGGGTTTAGGACTGGCACTTACCAAACAGCTGGTTGAGCTTCATAATGGATCTATTCAGGTTGTATCTACACCAGGTAAGGGATCCATGTTTACGGTGCGGATTCCTTTACAAGATTCAGGTGGTGCATCGACTCCATTCAAAAGTGATGAACCGATTACCGGTCGAATTATTTTGTTAGAAGATGATGAAAGCAGTGCCAGTCTGATTTGTGATTTGTTGACAGCTGCCAACTATCAGGTGATTTGGGTGATCGAGGGGTCACGGATTGTCCATCAGGTAGAGATTTTGCAACCAGTGGCAATTATTCTCAACCATCATTTGGTCAGTGGCAATAGTCACTATATTGTGGATGATCTCAAACGTTATGTTGCTACTTCTGGGATTAAAGTCATTTCTCTGATGGATGGCAAGGAGATGGAAACAGAGGGTGAACCATCTATGGATGGCTTTGATGACTATTTGATTAAACCGATTCATCCACCTACGCTGATTAGCAAAATTCAGTCGCTACCCATGGGGTAGATACGGGACGAACTGGCGTAGTTCTGTGGCTTTGGAGAAAAAATGCTGGGCCAGGTTCTTAAGGAACGCTATCAATTAATTCGACTACTAGGGGCAGGGGGCTTTGGTCAGACCTATGTCGCTAGAGACTTATTTCAGGCTCAGACACCTGAATGTGTGGTCAAACAGCTAAAGCCAGCCAGTCGTGATAAGACCTTTTTAAAGGTGGCACGGCGACTGTTTGAGACTGAGGTATCCACACTTAAACGGTTGGGAACTCATACCTGTATTCCTAAGCTGCTGGATTCATTTGAAGAGCAGCAGGAGTTTTATCTGGTTCAAGAGCTGATTGATGGAGAATCCCTTGGGGATGAGATTCGTCGCGCGGGTCGCCTGAACGAGGCCCAAGTCATCGTCCTATTACAAGAAACGTTAGGAATTCTAAAATTTGTCCATGACAATCGGGTAATTCACCGTGATTTGAAACCTGACAATATCATCCGGCGTAAACATGATGACAAGCTTTGTTTAATTGACTTCGGGGCCGTGAAGGAAATTCGCACCCAGGTAGCTAATAGTGAACTGACGAGTCTGACGGTTGGTGTGGGTACTCAAGGCTACACACCCAGTGAGCAACTAGCTGGTAAACCTCGTTTAAGCAGCGATATTTTTGCCTTGGGAATGACGGCAATCCATGGATTAACGGGGCGGCCCCCTACCGATTTGCCGGAGGATATGGCTTCGCTAGACCTGCGTTGGGAGGAGTATGTCAACATTAGCCCTGGACTCAGGTATTTGCTCAAAAAGATGGTGCGCCATTACTTTTATCAGCGCTATCAATCTGTTACGGACGTGCTGTACGATTTGGGTCGCCTAGATGAGTTGGCTGAAAAAACCGATCAGCCAACAATGGCTGAGACATTTTTACCCCAGGCAACGGTATGGCAGCCATCGCGTAAGGAAAGTATGCGAGCGGTTGCGATCGCAACCGCCCTAACCAGCACCGTCATACTAGGTATCCGGCAGCTGGGTACCTTTGTACCGTTAGAACTCGGAGTTTATGACGGACTGGTTGCCTATCAGCGTGATTTAGGCCCAGATCCTCGCATTTTGCTGGTGGGAATCAACGAACAGGATCTCAACAATCAGCAAAGTGATAGTCCATCCGATCAGTCGATTGCCGATGCTATTGAAATTATTCAAAGCCATAATCCAGCCACCATTGGTCTAGATCTACACCGTAATTTTCCCATTGGGGAAGGACGACCGGCTTTGGCGCGCAGTCTCGCAGCTGACAATATTATTGGCATCACAAAACTTGGGGATTTCCAGGGGGAAAGCATTCCACCGCCACCAGAGTTAAAGCCTGAGCAAGTCAGTTTTAATGATTTTCCCCTAGATGCTGACGGTAAAATTCGTCGCAATCTTTTGTTTGCTAGCCTCAGCACGGATGAAGAGGCTGAGGTGTATACCTCCTTTGGTCTAATGGTGGCGCTGCATTACTTAGAGACTCAACACAGTCTGCAACCCTCTGAAGGTAAGGGAGATCTGGAATTTATGACGATTGGTGACACTCGCTTTAAGCTGATGACACCTACGTTTGGGGGCTATCAAAAAGCAGATACGGCTGGGTATCAAATACCCATTACCTATCGTTCACCCACCAATCTGGCTGAGCGGGTCTCCCTGACCGACATTCTGAATGATGCCGTAGCTCCTGAACTGATTACAGACAGGGTCGTTTTGATCGGCACCACAGCGTACACCAGTACCGACAAATTTTTTACCCCTTACACTCTACGCAGCGACATCAGCGATGAAAACTATCAAATGTCAGGTGTGGAAGTTCATCTACACATGGTGAGTCAATTTCTCGGCGCTGTTTTGGACGACTATCCACTGCCGTGGGCCTGGGCTGATAGCGTAGAAATCACCTGGATTATAGTGTGGGCCAGCGGTGGGAGTCTGCTCACCTGGCAGCTGCGCCAGCGTCGCTATTTAGCCATGGCCTATGGACTCGGAGTGGGTGCGATCGCAGGTACTACCGTCCTGTTCTTTTTAACCAATGCCTGGGTACCTGTGATTGCTCCAATAGCAGCTTTTACCTTAGCCAGCGGCACTCTTCTCACGTACCGTCGTTATCGCCAGCGATATCCACACCCAAGATAAGACTAAATCTGCGTTAGGATCAAAAAACAGCTGTAACTGACTTTCTGAGTAAAACTATGGTGGAGAAAATTCAAAAAACAGACGCAGAATGGCAAGCACAGCTTACCCCTGAGCAATATCAAGTGACTCGCAAACACGGTACTGAACGAGCCTTTAGCGGTAAGTACCACGACAACAAAGCAGCAGGTATCTACAACTGCATTTGCTGTGAGTCTGAACTCTTTTCATCAGAGACTAAATACGACTCTGGGACCGGTTGGCCCAGCTTTTGGGCTCCCAGCAAACCTGAAAACGTAGCAACTAAGCGGGATTTTAGTCTCTTTATGGTGCGCACTGAAGTTCTCTGCGCTATTTGTGATGCCCACTTGGGGCACGTATTTTCCGATGGGCCTCAGCCAACAGGCCAGCGCTATTGCATGAACTCAGCCGCTCTGGATTTTATCCCCAAAAAGGACGTTTAATCTCTGCCCAATATTCTTTATGGAGTTAGCGATTGAGCGCTGCGGCCAGGAAGGCATGCCTGTTCTATGTCTCCATGGCCATCCAGGAACAGGACGCTGTATGTCAGTATTTTCTGACTACCTGTCGCCCCATTTCCAGATTATTGCACCGGATTTACGGGGCTATGGCCGCAGCCGCACCACCCAACCCTTTGGGATGGAGCAACATTTAGACGATTTGTCGGCATTATTAAATCGCTTAGACCAGCCCTGTCTACTATTAGGCTGGTCCCTGGGGGGTATTTTAGCCATGGAGCTAGCACTTCAGCATCCTAAACAGATCGCTGGCCTAGTCCTCGTCAGTACAGCCGCCAGACCCGTCGGACGTCACCCACTGATTACCTGGCAAGATAACCTGTTGACCGGTCTGGCTGGCATTATCAACTGGGTTGCTCCCGGCTGGCCATGGAATATAGCTACATTGGGTCGACGATCTCTGTTCCGCTATTTGGTCTCTCAGCATTCTGTCCAGGCCTACCGACATCTAGCCCATGAGGGAACTCCCGCTTTTCTACAGACATCGGCTTTAGCTAACCGAGCCTTAACAACGGCCCTCAAAAAAGGCTACAACCGTCTAGACGATTTACATCGTATCTACCAACCTTGCCTCATGTTGGCTGCTGCCAACGATGTTCATATTACGCCAGAGTCTAGCCAAGAGACCGCCGATGCGTTGCCTCACTGCGAGTGGCACTTGTATGAAAATGTCGCCCACCTGATGCCTTGGGAAATTGAAGCCCAGCTATGCCATGACATTGGAAATTGGCTTGAGAGAACCGGATTCTTAGAGATGACGAAGTCTATAACTGAAGGTTAATCTTGTGAGGCCCAAGGCTGCTCAACCTAAGGTGCCTGATGATAACACCAAGCACCTTAGGTTGAGCTTCTACTCGAAGTTCAATTGAGCACCGTCAAGCTCACCTTAATTTGCGCTGTATGCAGGAGTGACGTTGCTAGGTTCGGTATATTCCACAGTCAAATGGGGTGGCTCTGCGCAGCACTTAACAGAGACTTTAATCTCCTGTGCTCCTTCCTGCTCTAGATCTTCGATATAACCTGCTTGATGACGAACAGCCTCATTTTCAGTATTAAATGGGCCAAAATAGTAGAGGCAGCGAGGCTGAGATGTAGAAATTTCTACCCACCAAGGTTTAGAGAATGAGCTAAAAAGATTACTCAAAAAGTTTTTCATAAATACATGCCTGTTGTTGTTAAAAATCTGACCTTTGAGCAGCCTAAAATAGTGCCTATAACATTTATACAGCCTGATTTTGATCCCCGCCAAGCCTAATGAGAGGTAATTTTTCTAACCAGCGTTGTCGATAAATCTCATATAGGACCATACCTGTTGCAACAGAGGCGTTGAGACTGGGAGTTTTACCAGCTAAGGGAATAGATACTAAGACATCACAAAGATTTTGAATCGATAGACTGAGACCGGCTCCCTCGGCTCCAATCGCTAAAACAATCGGGCGATCAAACTGAGTGGTGTGGACTGATTGCCCTGCTTCAGACGCTGTTCCATAAACCCAAAATCCATCTTCTTTGAGTTGTTCTAAGGCGCGCCCTAGATTTATGACTCGTGCTACGGGTAATACCTCCAAGGCCCCAGCCGCAACCTTAGCGACAGTAGGCGTGATCCCCACTGCTCGCCGCTGAGGAATCACGACACCCTGAGCACCTAGGGCTTCAGCTGTGCGAATAATGGCCCCCAGATTGTGGGGATCGGTGATGCTATCTGCCGCAATAATGACGGGTTGTCGAGTAGCCGCTTTGGCTTTGATGATCAAGTCAGCTAGCTCAATATAGTCGTGGGAAGCGATTTGAGCCACAATGCCTTGGTGATTGGCCCCTTGGGTCAGCTGGTTCAGTCGCTGAGTGTTGACTTCATCAATGGCCGCACCATTGGCCTTGGCATCTAAAATCAAGGGTCGAAATCGACCATCAAAGACTAGTCGAGAGTTGACCCAAAGACGATTGATGGGACGCTGATTCGCGATCGCAGCTTCCACCGAATGACGACCATAGATCAAATCTGGACGTTCCGCTTGCAGCGTGGCCTCTGGACTCAAAGGCTGAGAACGGCTAGGCCGACTGGGACGACTTGAAACTTCAGGTGAAGCACGCCGCTTTTTGAAAGGCTTTCTAGGTGTCTGTTTAGAAGTGGACTTAAATTTGGGCTTGGCAGGCCCCTTGCGCTGAGGGTGAGATTTGCCCTTAGCCGGACGAGGCCGATCGGACGAGGGTTTGACCATGGGTTAGTAGAAGAGGAGTCACATCATAACGCTTAGCTGTTACCGGCTATTGGTCAAGCCAGGGGATCGAGTCCATTAGACTAAAATCAAAATGATACAACTGGACTAGGCTGCGGGTACAATCGCCAGCTCAGTCAGCAGTTCGCTCAGCCGACTTTGATTAGTAATGTAGAGATAACCAATTAATGTTTCAAAGGCTGTTGCCTGTCGATATATTTTGGCCGATAGACGCCTTGGGGCTTTAGACGTAGCGTTTCGTCCCCTTCGCACAATATCTAATTCCGCATCCTTCAAATAAGGCATTAATTGATCCAAATAATCAGCCTGTTGCTCAGCCTTTACCTGACCAACAACCTGCTGATGAAATCCTTGTATACGCTGTGCGGGCCACAAAAACCGCATACGGACATACAGTTCAAAGACAGCATCACCAATGTAAGCTAAGGCAACTGGCGAAATAGACGCTACCTGCTGGGGCTGGAGACGAGTTAGGGAGAAAACGTCACCGAGTTGACTGGGGGCAGGCAACTGGGCATCAATTCCATCATGAATATCCATCAGAAACTCCTGTGCTTAGCCATAACGACAAGTAAGCACATTAGCCTAACGACTCTCCCAAACCAGCCCACGGTTGCAATCAAGAATCTTTTAGACTCTCAAGGGCAGCGTCAACAGTGGGCTGCAGCGAAAGAAATTTCTCTAGACGAACTAGTTTAACGGTCTGCGTAACGCGGGCATTCGTTACCACTTGCACACTTCCACTTTCGCCCTTGGCTTTTTTTACCAGCTGGACTAGGGCTCCTAAACCAGAACTATCGACAAAATCAATCGCCGACAGGTCAAGAATAATGTGGGTTGGGCCTTCTTCGATATACCGATTCAAAACCTTCCGAAAGGTAGGCTCCGAAAATGCATCTAGCAACCCAGTTAGGCGAAAGATTTGACATTTTCCCCTAACATCACGGGTGCCTCTTAAACTTACGGTTAGGGTCAGCGACTCAGCGATAATAACCTCCTAAAGGTAATCTATACAGCAAAATCAGACGTTTAATTTTAGGTCAGGATTCTTCTGACCGCAAGAAAACTAAGCGAAACGTAAATGCATTTATCCAAGCTAATCCGGGGCTAACCTCAAACTAAACTGGTGCTTTTCCGTCACCTAATGGAAAATATAGATTACCCTACACTATCGTCATGATGCTCACGCATCAGAGTAATGAATTTTTTGAATAGGTAATCGGCATCGTGGGGACCAGGGCTAGCCTCCGGGTGGTATTGCACTGAAAATACTGGCAAGGTTTTATGCTGTAGTCCGGCTACAGTCCGATCATTGAGATTGAAATGGGTAACGTCCACATCTGTGGTGGGAATTGAATCAGCATCAATGGCAAACCCATGATTTTGACTGGTAATCTCGACCTGGTTAGTGAGACCACAGGGTTGATTAAGTCCGCGATGGCCAAATTTAAGTTTGAAGGTTTTGGCTCCAAAAGACAGTCCCAAGATCTGATGCCCCATGCAGATACCAAAGGTGGGAATCTGACTCTCTAATAATGCTTTGACCAGATCTGGAGCCGACTCAACCGCTGCCGGATCGCCGGGACCGTTGGAGAGAAAAATGCCATCGGGGCTGTGCTTAAGGATATCGTCGAGAGCTGTATCAATGGGGACTACGACTACACGACAGCCGTAACTGGCCAAGCGTCGTAGGATATTACGTTTGATGCCAAAGTCAATGGCAACTACGGTGAGCGGTGGGGGTGAGGACTCCGCAGCAGTAGGAGCAGTAGGGGCAAATTCCCACTTTTCGCTGGTGGGCTCCGTCCATTCATACACCGTAGGTGTGCTGACCTCTTTTACCAGATTTAACCCTTCCATACTGGGAATCAGTTGGAGCTTCTGCTGCAGCTGGTCAGAATCAAGAATCTCGCTAGAAATGGCTCCGTTCATGGAGCCCACCGTCCGTAGTTTGCGGGTTAATTGACGGGTATCAATGCCGTAAATACCTGGAATATGATGCTGTTTTAGATAGTCAGGTAGAGAGATTGTAGAACGCCAGTTGCTAGGACGCTCACAGATATTTTTGGCGATCGCACCGTTAACCTGGGGCGCGGCTGATTCTTCATCCTCAGCATTAATTCCAGTATTTCCTAGCTCAGGATACGTAAACGTCACAATCTGGCCACGATAACTGGGGTCCGTTAAAACTTCTTGATACCCCGTCATACCCGTATTAAAGACAATTTCACCCACTACGGTACCGGTGGCCCCAAACGACCAGCCGTGAAAAACCGACCCGTCGGCTAAGACCAGCAACGCTGGCTGAGAGCTAGTGGAAAAAATAGACATGGGTTACAACAAAGGAGATAAACGCGGTGCCATCCCATAGAGGAGATGATGGAACACAATGGGGACCCGTACCATCCTAGAGGCCATGGGTAACTTTTGAACAATGCTTGAGAAAAAACGCATCAGAATTATTCAAATTATCTGCCTGGGGACCCTAACAGCCTGTCAAATCAGTCCAATACCGTCTGAAAAAAGCATAGACCCCCTCCCACAAATAAGCGACCTTTCTAGCCCTGCTCAAGTTGACAGTCCGCTCACGGACAGCGCCACACAGAAGAGTACTGCAGCTAGTGCGTCTGCGCCCGATACATCAACCGCCTATCAAGATGCTATCAACCTAGCGTCTAGCGCATTTACCTTAGGACAGCAGGCAACATCGCCTGACGATTGGGATTTAATTGTCGGGCGTTGGGAGCAGGCCATTCAAAAACTCAACGAGGTCTCCCCAGATCATCAAAATTATGCAGCAGCCCAAATCAAACTTAAAGAATATGAGCGTAATTTAGCCCAGGCAAACCAGCATTTAGCTAAGCTGTTGCAGCCCCCGGCAGAGATTGTGCTAGACAGCCCCGCAGACAGACCTATCCCGATTGCAAATGGCTCTACGGCAGCGGTAGCCACCACACCGGTAGAATTAGCCCGTATTCCGATTATTGAGCGTCGTGGCGGGACCCCAGTCATTGAAGTAACGTTTAATGGCAGACGATATCCCATGATTTTAGATACCGGAGCTAGCCACACTCACATTACTCGAGCTATGGCTAATGACTTAGATATCGATATTGTTGGTCAGGCCTCGGTGGCCACGGCTAGCAATAGCCAGGTCGCCGTTGATGTGGGCTATGTAGAGTCTGTTCGGGTTGCCAATATTACCCGTAGCAACTTGCCAGTCAGCATTGGTGATGCAGTTCCCATTGGGCTTTTAGGGAATGATGTTTATAAAAATTTCGATGTAATTTTGCAGGCAGATGCCGTGGAATTTCGACCTCGCTAAACGGACAAAGGTGCGATGGCAACGTTCAGATACTAAAGTCAGACTACGACGGTCTAGAGACTGGAGAGCTGATATACCCTGAAGGTATGGACATACGGAAAACCTCTGAAGAAAATGCCGAATTCTCCTAGGTTAAGTACAAAAATTAACATCTGAAAATCATTTAGGCTACGGTGATTGCTACAGTTCCACCCATACCTCAGTTATCGTTATAGCTTCTCAATAGTAATGTTTACCAACGCGCTGCTATGTCTGAGCTTCGCATCGTTTCATTAATTCCCAGCGCTACAGAAATCGTTATTCAACTTGGCTTTGGTGAGTCATTAGTAGGACGCTCCCACTCCTGCGATTTTCCACCAGAGGTTCAGACGTTACCGGTGTGTACGTCTCCTAGCTTTGATCTTGAGGGGAAAAGTCGAGAGATCCATGATCGGGTGAGCGAGCTACTGCGTCGAGGTCTCAGCGTTTATGACGTGAATGTGTCCATGCTGCAGGAACTGCGCCCTACGCATATTCTGACCCAGGATCAGTGCGAAGTCTGTGCGGCTAGTTTGGCAGATGTAAAAAAGGCAGTGGCGCACATTATTGAACCCCAGCCTGAGGTGATTTCCCTCAAGCCTCAAGTGCTAGCCGATCTATGGGATGATCTGCGGCGGGTGGCGATATCGCTCGACCCTATCAATGGATCTGCGATCGCAGATCTAACTATTGCTCAGCTCCAGGGACGGCTCCAGGATTGTCTCAACAAGGTACCGACCAAACTTCCCCAACCCACCGTTGCCTGCATAGAATGGACCGATCCGCTGATGGGGGCAGGTAACTGGGTCCCTGAACTTGTTTCGATGGCTGGTGGACACCCGCTGTTTGGTCAAGTAGGCCGTCATTCTCCCTGGCTGCCCTGGGAAGATCTGAGTGCGGCAGAGCCCGATATTGTGATCGCTATGCCCTGTGGTTATAACCTACAGGAAACCCGTCAGGCCATCGACCCGCTTACCCAACTGCCCAACTGGCAAAATCTGAAAGCAGTCAAAGACGGTCGCATTTTTTTGGTAGATGGTAATTACTATTTCAATCGACCAGGACCTCGTTTGGTCGACTCCCTGGAGATTTTAGCCGAGATTTTACACCCGGATGACTGCTCGTTTGGATATGCGATGAAAGCGTGGAAGATTTATTAGTACAGATAGGGGGAGGGCTAAGTACCCATCCAACTGCCATCCAACTGCCTATCCAAAATGTCGATATCCTTGATCCTGCTCTAATTCCATATCTGGTCCCTGACCCACATCATCTATTAAGCGAATCTCAGGTTCTAAAGTTGTATGGCCAATGATCTGACTACCCGACAGCGTTTTTACAAAAACGTTGGCAACCTCCGGCAGCAAGCTGAGAACTAGCTCAAAATCTTCGCCACCATAGAGGGTCCAGCTTTCAGCCATAGATGCTCCAACCGTGTCCTTTAGACCGGGAGGGATGGGTAAGTGCGATCGCAAAAGTTTTGCCCCCACCCGACTCTGACGACAGATTTGAATTACCGCATCAGCGAGGCCATCGCTTGTATCCATTGCGGCAATATTTTTGAAATCTTGAAGCTGTCTGCGCAGAATCGTAACAGCGTCAAACCTGGGTACCGGACGCTGATGGGCCTTAATCCATGTCTCGGCGGCAGCATCGGTCTGTGTCAGCTCATCTAGCAGCAGTGCCAGTCCGGCCCGCGAGGCTCCGTGGACTCCAGTAGCGACTAAAGTCTGGTCTGCCTGGGCTCGATAGCGATAGAGCGCCTGATTTTTTAGAACAGACCCTAGGGCCGTAATGGCTAGACTACGCTGCTCTCCTCGACAAAGGTCGCCGCCGAGGATGACACCACCATAGTGTGCTAAACAGTCCGTCAGTCCCTGATAAAGAGCTTCAATCCATACCCAGGGAGTATTTGCAGGTATCGTTAGGCCAACGGTCAGCCCCAAAGGAGTAGCGCCCATGGCCGCCAAATCCGATAGATTAACGGCGGCGGCGCGCCAGCCAAGGGCTTGGGGGGGGAGGGTGCGATCGCAAAAATGCACCCCGTCTGCCAACACATCGGTCGATACCACCAGCTGCTCACCCCCAGGCAGCGATTGCACCGCGCCATCGTCTCCTACAACGGATGCGCAATATGGCCGCAAGCGCCTGAGAACTTCATGCTCGCCTAGATCTGCAACCGTTGGTCCAGCTATGCTCACGCCCTCGGTTCGACCAAGTTATCTAACCCATCAACCACCTTGACCGACAGAATTTTGCCCCCCTGGCGACCCATCTTATCCAACGCTTCTTGACCGTCAATGGTGTAACCAAATACGGCATAACGACCGTCCAGTAGATTTAACCCCGCTGGTGTTAGTTCTGGTTCGAATAGAAAGAAAAAGAATTGGGAAGACCCTCCATCCGGCTCAGACTCTGGACGAGCCATCGCTAAAGCACCAAAGGAATTGAACGGCAGCACAGGCTTTTCAAGAAAACGACCCAGCTCTTCTAGGGTGGCCCCATAGGTGGGCGCATCATCACCCTCCACTAGAATTTCCAGCGGAATTGCTCGGTACTTTTTAGTCTTTGGATCAATAAACCCTGCTTCAGGACCCTCCGGATCGCCAGTTTGTAACACATAATTTTCCTCTGCTCGATCAAAGGTCATACCGTCATAAAAACCACGCTGTACCAAGTCCACAAAGTTACCTGCCGTCACAGGAGCGCTATAGCCATCAACTACAACCGTCACCGGACCTTCATTCGTTATAAATTCAATGGTGGCACGGCCTTTTAGCTGAGGTAGGGTGTCATAATCCGTCGGTACCTCATAGGGAAATCCCTTCACCATTAGGTACTCCAGCTCGCCAATGGTCGCTAGAGTCGCCCGTCGACTACTCCAAAGAGTCTCTAAATCCTTAGTTGCTGCCGCTTCTTGCATAATTTCTAGCTGAGCGCCAATTTTTTCAAACAGGGGATCAGCCATTGAGCGGCGTTCTTCTGGAATGGTCTCCACGATCGCCGAGCGCTTACGATTTAGCAGTTTTGTCGACTTGCTAATTTCCCGTTTTGCTCGTCCCCACTGCTTGGTACGCAGAGAATAGTTGAGCCCCTCTAACTTATCCTGAACATTACGAATTTCTGGACTGTCAATGGGTAAGGCATAGCGCAGCAGCGCCTGGGGATCAGTAATAGCATCACCAGGCGGCAGGTAGGCCACCGGTAGCACCAGGGATGTGAGCGGTGCCGCTTGGGCCGACGGCACCCAAAACCAGCCCAGGATAAGAAAAAGACTGAAACCGAAGCCTAAGAGACCCGCAAGGGCGGCCTGAAGGCTGGACTGAGAACGAGCCATAGTTGGGAATTAACGACAACGCGTGACAAACCTTTACGATCTTGCCACAGTGTGGGACGTCTGGTGATGCCAGTAAATGACCGCTGAGCTGTACAATAAGGGCCGACTATTAACTGCGGACTATTAACTTACTCTCTGCCAGCACATGATTTCTAGTAACGATTTTCGCACCGGCACTAGTATTGAACTTGATGGCTCTGTGTGGCGAGTAGTGGAATTTCTCCACGTCAAACCTGGAAAAGGGGCAGCATTTGTACGCACGAAGCTTAAAAATGTGCAATCTGGTAGCGTCGTTGAACGCACGTTTCGTGCTGGAGAGACACTTCCCCAAGCCATTCTGGAAAAAAGCGTCATGCAGCACACCTATCGCGATGGTGAGCAGTATGTGTTTATGGATATGGAAACCTACGATGAAGCCCAGCTCTCGGCAGAGCAGATTGGGACTCAGGTGAAATATCTAAAGGAAGAAATGGAGGTTACCGTTCTTCGCTGGAATGACCAGGTATTAGAGGTTGACTTGCCTAACTCAGTTGCGTTGGAAGTAACCGAAACAGACCCAGGTGTAAAAGGGGATACGGCAACCGGAGGAACTAAGCCCGCCACGGTTGAAACAGGTGCACAGGTAATGGTGCCTCTGTTTATATCAATTGGTGAAAGAATCAAGATTGATACCCGTAATGATTCCTATCTCGGTCGAGAATAGTGATTCTATTTCAGCTAGGCCTTGTGGGTTAGTTGTCTCATCGTTCATTTGGAGTTGTAAACGTGGATTTGGATTTTAGTGAGCTTCGTCAGCTAGTTGCCGCGCTTGACCAAACGGATATTGCAGAGCTGACGCTTAAAAATCCTCAGTTTGAGCTCACATTGCGTAAAGCAACTGCTCCTAGTCAGGCAGTGGTACTATCTTCAGACGCGGCCGTATCAGCCGCAGCGGCGACGCCATCCATCTCGCCTACGGTTCCGATGGCGGCAGTGTCGTCATTAGGGGCAACGGCTGCCGTCGCTGGTGAACCAACTGCTCCCCCAGCCACTACGTCCGATTTATATGAGATCACCTCTCCGATGGTAGGTACCTTCTATCGATCTCCCGCGCCAGATGAATCACCGTTTGTAGATGCGGGCGATCGGATTAAGCCTGGGCAAACCGTTTGCATTATTGAGGCTATG
>JBCDFI010000002.1:0-70501 GCA_039178155.1 Cyanobacteria bacterium P01_H01_bin.105 | reverse complement strand
CCCGTTAAGTTCTGCCTGTCGATATACTTTGCTAGCTCCAACGCTACCAAAGGCGTTGGCGTTATAAGCCTGGTGATCGTCTGCGGCAAATGGATAGGGAATTAAAACGGATGGGGTTTTGGTCATGGCCAGCTCTGTCAAGGTGCCGGCTCCGGCTCTACTGATGACTAGGGTGGCCCGCTTAAAGAGAGCGGCTACATTTTGAAAAAATGGTTGGTGTATGTAGTGAGGATGCTGCAGGCTATGGATGTCTGGGTCATTAGTGCCGGTTTGATGAATGATCCAGGCTCCTGCTTTTAACCAAACCGGAGCAGCTTCACGCACGAGTTTATTGACGGCAACCGCTCCCTGACTACCGCCAATCACCACAATCAGTGGGACTCCATCAGGGATGGCAAAGTTCTCAAGGCTGGCGTTGCTATCTTCAAGAAACTGCGATCGCACAGGCGTACCTACCCATAGGGTTTTTGTCTGTTTTGGCAAATACTGCCGGGTTTCTTTGAACCCAATGGCCACTAGCGAGCACCAGCGACTAAGCCAGCGGGTGACTTTACCTGGCATGGCATTGGACTCATGTAATACCGCAGGTAAACCCAGGCTGCGAGCCGCAATAATAGCGGGTGCCGCAATATAACCACCGGTAGTAAATACCCCCTTGAAGTTGCCCCGCAGCAGCAGTTGGCGAGTGGCAAGTGTAGCCTGGGCAAATTGGATCAGAATTTTTAAGGTCCCAAGGCCTAGTTTGCCCTGAACGCCACCCATGCGGACCGTATGGAGGGGATAACATTTGGGGACAAGCTCAGTTTCTAAGCGGTCAGGTACGCCCAACCATTCAATCGGGCCTTGTAAATGTTCGGCGGTTGCGATCGCAGGAAAAAGGTGGCCGCCAGTACCACTAGCCGCAATCAAGAGCTTATTACCTTCACCATTTTCTCGTCTGTCGTCCATAATATGAAAGACCCATATCATCCGCTTACCGCTACTGCGTCAACCTTGGACCTAATAGCTGTAAGCAGAGTAAAACTTGGGTTTTTATTACGTTTGGCGGTACCTTAGCCAGAAGCTATTATCCGCTGAATTGGTACGAATAGAGTAGTGCTTTCTTCGCTACCGTTGGTGCCAAGCAGATCGGCTTTAAGATAAGCCCTTTTTGCTGATTTGCCCATTACTCAACTTATTGTTACAGATACTATTTATTGAGGAATTTACATATGATTCATCCTTGCCGCTGGTCGCTATGTTCACTAAGTGTGCTGGGGATGAGTGTATTTGGTTTGAGCGCCCAAGCTGCTCCTCCCGAGACTGCCCCTGCCGCCTTAGTCACTGCCCTAGAGCAGATTGAAGCAGCTTCCAATGCTCAAGACATTGATGGGGTGATGGCCTTTTATGCTGACGGTTTTACCAATAACGATGGCTTTAGCTACGATACCCTCGAAGCAACGCTGCCTCAGCTATGGGAGCGCTACGATAGCCTCACCTATCGATTAGAACTACAGTCATGGGAAGAAGTTGATGGCGGTTATGTGGCCGAGACAGTGACCTATATCGACGGGGTGCAAACCAAACCTCGGCGTCTCACCCTAGAGTCGGTCATTCGCTCTCGGCAGCAGTTCACGGGTGATCAAATCTCATCTCAAGAAATCCTATCCGAACGTAATCAGTTGAGTTCTGATACTACCTCTCCAGAGGTGGTAGTAATTTTGCCAGAGCGTGTACAGCCCTCTGATAGCTATGGGTTTGATGCCATTGTTCAAGAGCCCTTAGGCGAGCGCTATTTGCTAGGTGCCGCTCTAGACGAAGGCACGACACCCGAGGACTTCTTTACCCCGCGCCCCCTAGACCTAGAACTACTCTCAGCCGGTGGTTTGTTTAAGCTAGGGGATGCTCCCACCAGTGCCGATCATCTCTGGGTGTCTGGGCTACTGATTCGAGACGATGGTCTGATTGTGATTACTCGTCGTCTACGGGTCGAGTAGTTCGGGATGAGTCGTTAATGATTGTTCAGATGGAATGGACTCCCATCTGGAGCGACTGCACCCCACAGATTACTGTCAACAAAAACAGTATTTACAATCGTTGCCCCACTCAAATCCGCAGCCCGCAGATCTGTTTGTTGCAAAGTGGCTGTTGTTAGATTAGCCCGTCGCAGGTTAGCTCTGTGTAGATGTGCATGGGTCAGATTAGCGTTGGTTAGATTGACATCCCTCAAAACGGCCCATGTCAAATCTGTGCCTATGAGTGACGCTTCCCTTAAAACGCTATAGCTGAGGTCAATTTCAGGTAGCTGTAAGTGGCTGAGATCGCAGCCACTCAAGTCCAATCCATGAAAAGTACGCTCACCCTGTTGGTAACGTTCAATCAAACGTTGAATGGTCGATTGCATAGTGCTGCTCATCAAAGGATTCCAGTAGGCTTACTTATCTACTAGTGATGGCACTTGTACGTATGTGACCGGTGAGTGTAGTGGTCAATACATTGATTGGGTCAGTAAGTAATGAGGGGGTAAGTGACATAATACTTGGAACTATAGGGCTGTAGCGTTTTTACCTGCTCACAGCATCCGGGGTATGAATAGGGGATGGCTGTAACAGTTGATCTTCCTGTTCGTAACATTGCTTCATAGCAGCTTTAGTAGATGGTCCCATCACACCATCAATGGTTCCGTTGTAGTAGCCCTGTTCCTGCAGATACTGCTGTAAGTTTCGACATTGGGGGTTTTGAAGACGATGGGCTAGATCCTGAAATGCTTGATTTAGCCATACTTCACTCAGACATGTCTGTAATTTTTGCTGTTGATCGGTAATGTCGTTTTCATCGATAAAGCCATATAAGTGAGCGAGCATATGGTCTGCTTCATCGATTAGAAAACTGATCAACGGATTGGTTTCAGCGGCTGCCAGAAGATGATCAAGCCGCTCCGTATCACCGTCATTAAGAGTAGGTTGCACCGATAGTTGGCAATAGACTTTGATCAAGTCACGATGCTCCTGGGCATAATCGCTAATACTTAGATGGCTGCTAGAGCTGCTAGACATAGGACTGTCTCCATGGAAGTGTTGCTGAGTGAGTCGCTAAGTGGTTAGTGGCTGGGGTTGTAGTACTGTGACGTCAAATTTCAGATAATTTCTTGACTGGCCGAACTCTGTGCGATGAATAGCAGTTTTTTATTGCGCAGATCTACGTACATCCGAACAACTATAGCCATAATGCGGAATGTCACGAGTCCACACTGAACGTCACTATTAAAAGAATCACCTGCTCATTGGTATGGCTGACCAACCTGATTTGCCTTTATTGGATGTTTTGGATCTTGCTATTTCAGAAATTTTAGGAAGTGGCAATTCTTATGCCTACTCCACCTTAGCTACAGTCCGCCGTCACCTCTATCAGTTTCGACTGATGCACCAGTTTGAGCCCTATGAAATTTTGTTCGAGGCCTATTTGAGGGGCAAGGCTCGTCAGCGCAGCGGTGAAAGAATTTATAATCCCCATGCTTGGCTCAAGCGTACTGCCTTCAACATTGTGCGTGAAAAAAGTCGTCAGTCACAGCGACAGGCATCCCAGAGCTATGACGACATTGAGTATCGTATCAGTGCTGAACCTGAATATGTGTTGGAGGCTATCGATCTGCGTCATGAGATCGATTTGCTCTATAAAGCGCTGAGGGCGCTTTCTCGCGAAGATGATCATACTGCTCAGCTATTGGTATGGCGAACGATTGAGCAACTGTCATGGGAGCAAATTACTAGTCGCTTAACAGAGTTGGGGGAAACCGATATTCCTGCCCAGGCAACCTTACGGAAGCGTGTATCGCGCGCAAAAAAGCGAATGCGGCACATTATGCATAGCTACGGATTGCCGACAGGATAGAGAATGTAGCGCAATAATGTAGCGAAATGTAGAGAGACCAGCCATGTTGATGCGACGATCAATGGCAGGGCAGCTGATGCTATAGAAGCGCTATGAGCGGGACTGATCTGGGAGGCAAGTTGTTGATGGGCAGAAACGACAACGGTTATGAGTATCTTAAGGCTGTCAGAGCTGTCAGTATGAGCATTACCTGATTGAATGGTCCTATTCCCGATCTAGAGTTCTCCTGTTGGTAAGCCGCTCACCATGTCCAGACTTAACTGGGATAGAGTCCATACTCTGCCCCATGACTATTGGCTACGGCCCGCCTCTCCCTCCGATTTATCTCAGCTAGTTGAGCTACTGCTGACGAGCTTTTACCCTCAACATCGATTTAATCGTTGGTTATATCCATTGATGCGCCTTGGGATTCAAGAAGATATCAAGCGTCGTCTTAAAACTTCGCCTCGTCAATATGGTTGCCTGGTTGTGGTTAATAAAACTGCTGACTCGATTGTCGGAACTGTGGAAATTTCGTTGCGATCGCAATTCTGGCAGCCGCTTCGCCCTCGGAGACCCTACATTGCCAATGTTGCCGTTGAGCCTCACCACCGTCGTCGCGGACTAGCTCAGCAGATGCTACTTGCATGTGAATACATTAGTAAAACTTGGGGCTGTCAGCAGCTTTACCTCCATGTTGCAACGGATAATCCCCCCGCTATTGCCCTATATCGCAAGATTGGTTATCACGCCTGTCGTCAGACTTATCCCTTTCAGCGGCGACAAATGTTAGTCAAAGAGCTTCCTTCTTAATATGTCAATTACGGGTCGATCACTATGGGTTAACTAATGTAAAGAGAAAATTTTTAGCGAATCGTAGAAATACTGCCATTTAAGTATGTTCATGAGTTTTGACATACTTTAGATACCGTGTTTATTACCCCTCACCCCGTGAAATCATCCATATTCTCCTGATAAATATTATTTTTTATGTAGTGAGTATGAGGAGGGACTGATAACTATCAAAGACTGGATAAAACTCTGCTGATTTCCTGCACGAAAGTCATCGTGTTCGTATCAAATAAGAGTAATTAGTCTGGATTACCTCAGCCCCAGGTAGACGCTCTAAAATGATGGATGCTCAATCCAAACCACCTTCACTCTACTCAGCATCGACCAAGCGATTTGGTCGAAAGCGCTCCCATATTTTTAATGTGCAACCAAAACAATCCTCTAGTAATGCTATGCACCTAGAAGATAGTACGGTAAAGTGGTGGGCTGAGCGAGCTAAGCAGCCTCTCGGTTCTAGTTCTAATGTGCCTGTGAATGAAACGCTAGCTGTTGACAGTCTGCTCAAAAAAATAAATCGTGGCGATTTACTAGTCGTCAATAGTCGTCGTCGTAACGGCCTGATTATTTTTCGAGAGTTTTATGCTGAATTTGCCGGTCCCGGTGCAGCCGTGGGCGGTGATTTTGATCAAGGATGTCAAAAGATTATTCCCTTGGGTAACCTGTCGCTCATTGAGCCTGATGATCACGCGGATCATCAAAAAGCCTTGAAGATTCGTCTGCAGTGGATTCGCCTGACCCAGAACTTTACTGACCAGCCCCGTTCCGCTGATCGGGCTCAAATGATTCTAGATCAGTTCAAAACCTACTTTGATAAAGGCACTATCGATAACGTGCCCAATGAAGCGTTTGCCCTCATGGTGGGTGTTTTACCCCAAACTGTCAGACGAGTCCGTTTGGACATGAGCCGATAGTTTTGTAGAAGCATGGCATGAGATGCCTCTGAAAAAACTATTGAAGTCATACTGGCTCGTCGTTTCAACCAATGATGGTTTGTAAATTTATTCGTGTGCGTTGATTTTCCTCGGGGGTACCTAGACTAATGCGCAGCCCTCCGCCTGTATAGCGAACTAGGGTACCTTGCTGACGTAGGGTGCTAAAGACATGGTGTAATCCTTCTGGCTGATTCATGCCTAGCTGAGATAGGCCTTTATCGGTTAACCGACAGTAGATAAAGTTAGCAGCGCTTGGCCATTGGATAAACATAGGTTGCTCAGCTAGCCAGTTGGCCATTGTTTTTCGTTCCTGAATGGTCCTATCTGCAGCAGTCAACAGCGAGGTGCGATGGTCTAAAGCGGTGAGTGCCGCTGCTTGAGAAAAACTAGGTAGATTGTAGGGGAGGCGCACTTTTTCGAGGGCGTCAATCAGTTCTGGCTGAGCCACAGCATAGCCCACCCGATGGGCGGCAAGGCGAAAGGCTTTTGAAAAGGTCCTCAATACAACCCAGTGGCTATGGCTCAGGGTCTCGGCCACAAGGGTGTGCCCGCTAAATTCAAAATAAGCTTCGTCAATGACGACCAGCACATCGTCAGGCAGCTGTCGCAGCCATTCTATTTCAGCTGTACTCAGGGGGTTGGCCGTTGGTGAGTTTGGATGCACCATAAACACCACTCGGATGGCCTGTTGGTCCACAGCTGTTTGGGCGGCCTCTAAATTGATCTCAAAGTCATGCTGGCGTCCCACATCTATGACTGGAATTCCTAAAGTCTGGGCCAAGATCCCATACATCGAGAATGTGGGGCTAGCCACTAAAATTGAACCGTTACCAATGGCTGTGGCAATGAGTAAAGAACGTATCAGCTCGTCTGACCCATTGCCGACCGATATGTTTTCTGCTGCTATATTTGCAGCTGACTCTGCTACGTAGTACGCAATTGCTTGTTTTAAGGTGGCATGTCCCCCATCTGGATAACGATTAGCTGCAATCGTCTGCTGATAATGGTTGGCTAGGGACGCTTTGATCTCAGCAGGTAAATCAATTGGACTCTCGTTAGTATCGAGCTGATCGTAGGGTTCTGGAATCGGTGGATGGGGTTGATAAGCCTTAAGATTAGCCAGATCAGCACGTAAAAAAGGCAGCATGGAAAAAAGCATATGGGCAGCAGGCCTCTTATTGTGACATTTTTGTTGCTGCTGATTGAGCGATTATTGCAACCGACAGAAGTCTTTAATACTTGGCCAAATGTCTTCCATTGAGTCAGCCATGCCATGGTCAGTGTTTAAGGAATGCAGTGTGACCCAGGGGCGATGTTGCGCGTAGAGTCGACTGGCTTCTATGGCAATAACATCGTCTTGGGTGCCGTGCAAAATCAGCGTGGGAATAGACGCTGTCAGCTGATTGTCTGGGTAGCGCCTAGCGTCGGTCAAAAATTTGTAGTGTAGTCGCTGCTGAGATTTGAGACCGTAGTGGTATACCGATAGCCAGCCAGTAGATTCCCAGTTGTTCAGTTGCTCTGCCCCTAATTTTGGTAACCACTGATCCACAAAGTGAAAAGCGGGTGCGAGTAAAACAAGCCGTTCAATGTGATCGACTTGCTGAGCTACCCAGGTCGCGACAAGGCCTCCTAGGCTAGATCCAATCAAGGTAGTTGCGCCATTGAGCCGTTGGATGACGTAATTGATTTGGCGGGTAAGGGTGAGATGGCCGAAGTCGCCCTGATTGAGATCTAGAAGTTGGAGGTCAAGGTTGAGGGCTTGAAATTGAGATCGCAGCCACGTCCCCTTATAGGACTGTGAACCAGACGCAAACCCATGAAGATAAATGTAGTCAACCATGGTCCGGTCGTTTCTCGTGCATCACCATGCTTACAATATGATGTTCTGATCATCCGAGAGCTCAAAAAACGAGAGTTCAAAAAAGTCTCCATGACCCAGCAGTTTCGTATTACCCTTCTTCCCGGCGATGGCATCGGGCCTGAAATTACCACAGTTGCCGTTGACGTACTCAAAGCCGTTGGTACCAAATTAGATCTTCAGTTTGACTTTACCGAAGCGCCCATTGGTGGCTGCGCCATTGATGCCACCGGTAACCCGCTACCCGCAGAAACCTTAGAAACCTGTCGGCAAAGTGACGCTGTGCTATTGGCTGCCATCGGTGGCTACAAGTGGGATACGCTACCCCGTGCCCAGCGACCGGAAACAGGTTTATTAGGTCTGCGCTCAGGGTTACAGCTATTTGCTAATTTACGACCGGCTACGATTTTGCCTCAGCTGATCGATGCATCCTCTTTAAAGCGCGATGTAATTGCAGGGGTGGACATCATGGTAGTGCGCGAACTGACCGGCGGTATCTATTTTGGTCAGCCCCGTGGGGTGTTTGATGCCGATGGTGATCAGCGAGGGGTGAATACCATGGCGTATACAGGTAGCGAGATTGATCGCATTGGTCGGGTTGCCTTTGAAGCGGCCCAAAAGCGTCAGGGGCGTCTGTGCTCGGTCGATAAGGCTAATGTGCTAGAAGTCTCTCAGCTATGGCGCGATCGCATCACGGCACTAGCCTCTGACTACAGCAATGTAGAACTATCCCATATGTATGTAGACAACGCAGCGATGCAGCTCCTGCGCTGGCCAAAACAATTCGACACTATTGTTACAGGCAACTTGTTTGGGGATATTCTTTCCGATGCCGCTGCCATGCTTACAGGCAGTATTGGTATGCTGCCGTCTGCTAGCCTTGGTGCCTCAGGCCCCGGTGTATTTGAACCCGTCCATGGCTCTGCCCCTGACATTGCCGGTCAAGATAAAGCTAATCCCCTCGCCCAAGTACTGAGTGCTGCCATGATGCTGCGCTATGGTCTAAGCCAGCCTGAAGCCGCTGACATGCTTGAAACAGCCGTAGATGAGGTTCTCAATCAAGGCTACCGTACCGGTGACATTATGGCTGAAGGCATGACTGCTGTTGGCTGTAAAGCTATGGGTGATGCACTATTACAAGTATTAGCCTAGTAGGAGTTTCCCTTAACGCAATCTATCATCACCCCCTTGGCACAATTTATCAACGATAGCTAGTATTGTTGTACTGAATAGTGGCAGGGCTGTTTCTATTTTCAGACATAGGGTATCTTCAGCGAGTGAGTTACTAGATTCGTTATCGATTCAGGGTAGTTCCATTACAGTTCCACTACATAAAGACTATTGAGCTAGAGGGAGTATGCAGTCGTGTCATCTTTACAACGGCCAGATTACGGTAACCATGGTGAGGCGGCAGTGCACCCCAGCGTGTCAGCAACCGGGCTGAGTCGTAGCCCACTCAACCTGCGATCTCCGTCGTCGCTGCTAGATCCGTTGCTGTTGCGAGCTGCTCGTCATATTTATCGCACGTATTACGAGGTGCATCCTGAAATCATTGAGCGTCCTATCGGTGTCGCCATTGGTCGTACCACTCGTCGCGGTAAGCTCATTTTTGGTCCTAAACCCGTGCTGCTACCCCATGAGAGCTTTATTCCGTTGACTCAGCTAGAGCCAGGTTTGCACTAGATGCTCAACAGCCTGGTGCCATGGGCTTTTGTCTTTGCGATAGGAGCCTCGATTGGCAGTTTTCTAAACGTTGTTATCTATCGGTTGCCAGCCGGAATCTCATTACTATCCCCTCCTTCTCGCTGTCCTAGCTGCTTTAGGCGCTTAAAGCTCTATGACAATGTGCCTGTATTGGGTTGGCTATGGTTACGAGGACGTTGCCGCTACTGTCGAACGACTATCTCATTGCGATATCCACTGGTGGAATTGATCAGTGGCCTATTGTATGTGGCTCTGTTTTTAAGATTTGGCTGGAGCCTTGAAACGCCGCTTTACTGGGGATTAGTCAGTTGGCTGGTGATACTGACTCTGATCGATATCGATACCCTGACTCTGCCAAATTCTTTGACGATGTCAGGAGTCTGTTTAGGCTGGCTAGCTCAGGCTGTTTTGGCTCCTGATTTAGCTCCTGATCAAACGATAGTGTCAGTCTTGGGAGCCAGTATCGCCGCTAGTATATTGGGGCTATGGCTATTTGATGGCATCAGTCTGTTAGGGGCCGTTGTCTTTGGCAAGACCGTTATGGGAGGCGGAGATGGCAAGCTGGCTGCCATGTTGGGGGCGTGGTTAGGTTGGCAGGGGCTGCTGCTAAGCGTGCTGTTGGCTTCATTTCTGGGGGCTTTGGGTGGGGGCTTAGGTGTAGCCATAGGGCGACTAGATCGTCGTCATCCCATCCCGTTTGGTCCGTTTTTAGCCTTCGGTGCAGGAATTACCATATTTTTTGGTCAAGCCTTGGTGCAAGCCTATTTGAGACTTTTTTTTCTAGGTTAGCTGTAATCTGTGGCGGCGATAAAATCGGTGTGCGCTATTCCAGAGGGGGGTCAAGCCGGTAGGATTGGAAAACGCTATGTATCGAGAACAGGGTCTATGTCCCTTTTTGATTGGTTTGCAAATCGTAAGAAAGAAAGCCCCATTAGCCCAGATCGTCAGGAGCGAGAAATTGCTGATGGTTTATGGACGAAATGTGATGAATGTGGGGTGCTGACTTACACCAAGGATCTTCGGGCTAACCAGATGGTATGTCCAGAGTGTGATCATCACTATCGTATCTTTAGCGATGAGCGCATCGCTCAGCTGATTGATGCTGATACTTGGCAGCCTATCAATGAAAAAATCGTGCCTAAAGATCCCCTGCGGTTTCGCGATCGCAAAGCCTATAGCGATCGACTGCGCGATATGCAAAATAAAACTACGCTCAACGACGGTGTGCAAACTGGCATTGGCCAGATCAATGGTGAAGGTATTGCTTTGGCTGTCATGGACTTTCGCTTCATGGGCGGGAGTATGGGGTCAGTTGTCGGAGAAAAAATTACGCGGTTAATTGAGCACGCTACTGTCGCCCGGTTACCGGTTGTGATTGTGTGTGCTTCTGGCGGTGCCCGCATGCAAGAAGGCATGCTCAGTTTGATGCAGATGGCTAAAATTTCTGCGGCATTGGAGCGCCATCGAGACAGCTGTTTGCTATATATGCCAATCTTGACCCTGCCAACGACCGGGGGTGTTACGGCTAGTTTTGCTATGTTGGGCGATATTATTTTGGCAGAACCCAAGGCAACCATTGGCTTTGCCGGACGTCGAGTGGTTGAGCAAACCTTGAGAGAAAAACTGCCAGATGACTTTCAAACGGCAGAATATCTCCTCAAGCATGGATTTATCGATAAAATTGTGCCTCGCACCCAGCTCAAGGAAATGGTTGCTCGGTTGATTAGCCTGCATAAGCCACCGACAACCCTGCCCTCGTTGAGCCATGTCTCTCTTGAGAGAGCAGCCAATGGCCAACCAGTGCCGATCAAACCGGTGATATAGTCAAGTCCTTAACAGTCTTGGGAATTGGCCCTATCGGTGGCATGATAGTTATTAACTTATTAGCTAATTGAAGTAAACCTTGTCCACATCTAGAACTGTCGTTTTCTCGTAAAAGCATCTCTAGATTTCAACTTGGCTATGGTTTATCAAGTAGCTGCAAATCGCGAGCGTTGCCTGAGTTTCGGGCTCAATGCTTTTTGCTGTGTTGAGTATTTTATGGGCGATCCATTTCGAGGAGAATCATGTTTAAAAAGTACATTTGGCTGGTGGTCGCGGCTGTTTTTCTTGTCGGTAACCTATTTGTAGGTGGCAACGCGATGGCGGCTGAGCTGGATGAAACAATCCGGACCATTCCCCTGAATGAACAGGGTGATACAGTCGTGCTTTCCTTAGAGCAGGTTTCCCAGGGCCGGAGAAAGTTTAATTATGCCTGTGCGACATGCCATGTGCAGGGTATTACAAAGACTAACCCAAACGTTGGTTTAGAGCCTGAAGCCTTAGAAGGGGCTTATCCAAACCGTAACAATTTGGAAGCTCTTGTGGATTACTTAAACAATCCAACTACCTATGATGGGCTGGTTGAGATTTCTGAGCTGCACCCAAGTACTCAGAGTACTGATATTTTTCCCAAGATGCGTAGTTTAACGGATGATGATCTGACGGCAATCTCTGGTTATATTTTGCTACAGCCTAAGGTAATGGGTGACATGTGGGGAGCTGGTAAGACTCGATTCTCTGCACCCGCTACATTCGACTGATGGGGCAAACGGTTTCTCATTAGTTAGAAGCCTGGTTTAGTCAGGTTTATCAAGTTCAAAGAGGGAGGAGGGTATAAAACCTTTTTCCCTCTTTTGGTTATGTTCACGCGATCGCAAGATTCGTAAATCTTTTAGAATCAGTATTCAAGATCGAATAGTGCTCACCTATTGCGCTAGGTTAGATAGGCGGTTGATTGCAGCACAATGGTAAAACGACGCACAGTCATGTGGGGCTTGCTAGGGGTAGGGGCTACGGTTGCCAGTTGTCGTCCCAGTGCGTCTACCTCTTTAAAGGTGAAATTGCTAGCTCGTTCAATACCGTCTCAGGTTTTAAAGGCCTTTGAACGAGAAACCCCAACCCAGTTTGAATCTGAATCAAATCTAGTTGATATTTATCAGCAGTTGCGACTGTGGCACTCTCGCACACCGTTGACTCCTCCCCTATGGCGGCGACTTATTCCCGTTGGCGATAGCGCAAATTCTGGCGAAACAGCTCAGTCTACTGTGGGTGCTCACCTCGTGACCCTGAGCGATCCGTGGCTAGACCATGCGATTCGTGAGGAACTCATTCAACCATTACCGGAAGTTGCCTTAGCAGAAAAGCTGCCTGAACCCTGGCAAAAGTTGCTACGTCGTAACAGCCAGGGACAATCTGTGCCAGACGGAAAACTTTGGGCCATGCCTTATCGCACTCAAGGGCTAATGATGGCCTATCAAAAGCCCATGTTTCAATCTAGCACCAAGGTGATTACTAGGTGGGCAGATCTATGGAGACCTGAATTGGCCGGACGTATTGCTATGCCTAACCAGCCCCGATTGGCGGCTGCTATCGTCTTAAAAGCCTTAGGGTATTCCATCAATAATGAAGCAGCTCTGGCTCAGGATGATGTGAAAGAGCAACTCTTAGCGCTCTATCGACAAGTTAAAGTGTTTGACTCTGATGCTTACTTAAAGGCCTTGGTCAATGAAGATGTGTGGTTGGCCGTGGGCTGGAGCGGTGATATCTTGGCTACGCTGGTACGCTATCAACGTCTAGGGGCCGTTCATCCTCAAGAAGGAACTGTTTTAACTAGCGATTTATGGGTAGCTCCAGCCGACGCAGAACTGACTGAGACCGCCAAAGATTGGATGGAATTTTGTTGGCAAACACCGATTGCAACTCAAATTTCTGTGTCGAGTTATGGGGTGTCGCCTGTTTTTTTCTTACCCGATTCAGACGTGCCAAGGCAGCTGGCTAAACAGACATTATTGATACCTGGGCATGGCGAAGTTTTATTGCCGCTCTCAAGTTCGGGACAGACTAATTTAGCCGAATTATTTAACGCTGACTTCCTCGCCCCCGAATAGTCCCTTGACCAAAGTAGTTTAGCTCTATAGCACAGGTGGTTATGTCAGGCTCTGCCAAGGCAGTTGCTGTAGATAAATTGCCTGCGTCGGGAGCACTGACTCCCGTCATCACCGTGGCTGCACTAAACTCGCATACTTGTAGACCCACCAGACGGTTATCTGCAAATAGACGCAGCTGATAGCCGTAAGACTTCGCACTCTTGCCAAATTGCGTAATCAACGAATAACGTTCCAAGTAATTGAGTAATCGCCAAATTTGGCTATTGACTATGACATCGACATGGGCAAGTGAGGTTCCTGTATCGTTGTCAGTATTGGTGTCAGGGTATGCACGCCAGCTGTCAATTAAGCGATCGCTATGTACAAGCTCTCCTACCTGACGCTGCTGCCACCACAGGCTTGGAGCTGTAAAGTTCTGAGGAGATGGATTGCTGTCTGTTGCGATCGCGCCATCATCTGTTCGTGGTTGCTGACCATTGAGCTGACACATCGTCTCTATCTCTTCTGAGAGTAAAACCTGAGGAGAGAGTATGGCATCAGGCTCGCTGGACTGTTGTTGGATGCTAATCTGACATTGCTGCACCTGTGACTCTAGCTGAACTTGGGCTAGAGCATATCGCTGTGACGCCACCAGACATAGAGTCACAGTAGAGATAGTCGACCATAGAGTGAGTTTCATGGCTGTACGGTTGAAAGCGGAGCAAATGTCTTACCTGACAGGCCTTAGATCAAGATTATTAGGTCAAGATTAGTCGTTGACGATGTACATGCCCCAATAACAGTGTAGAAATAGTGTCTGAATCTATCTGTTGTCGTTCTAGCATACGTAGCATCTGTTCAGGACGTAGCATAGTGCCATCATTTCGACAGCTACCCACATATCGAATCACGATATCCCCTGTAGTAGAAAGCTTATGGATAACACTGCTGGGTAAGCCAGCCGGTAGCTCATGAACGAGTTCTAACGTGTGTAGCCGCTCCCTCAAATTAATTTCTTTAACCTTGCCCGACTTAGTTGTGTGGGTGTCTAAAATTTTCTCTGTAGAAAGAATCCGATCAATCCAATCCTGCCAAGGAATGTCATCCTCCCCTGTTGATCCTGCTACGGCCAGTAAGTAGTCAGCTTGATTCAGGACTCTAGTTGCTGACGGTGCCTTGATATCCACCTCTTGAGCATCGTAGATCGGCAACGTATCAGATAGCTGCACCTGTAATCGCTGTCTAAACTCAGCGATATCCATAGATTCGGTGAGTTCAAAGTCAACCACTTCTCCAGTACTAGTTGCTCCCAGAGATAATGCATTGGCTGGAGCAATGCGAGGACCAGGATGATAGCCTCCGGTAAATGAAATAGGCAGGGCAGCTCGCCGCACTGCGCGATCTAACATTCTGGCCAAATCTAAGTGGCCAATTAAGGCCATATCTCCTAGTTTTCCGAGGGTAATTCGCAGCCGCTGCACTCGTTCAGAGTTGGGTTTACTATGGCCTTCAAAAGCGGGGATGGGCAAGGGGGGAACAACAATATTGTGGCCAAAGTCAGTGCCGCAGACGCCGCAATGGGAGCAGCCTTCAAACGAGCAGTCTGGCACAACGGCGGCAGCTAGTGCGCGACATAGGTCATCTTTCAGCCACTTTTTATCGATGCCCGTATCTAAATGGTCCCAAGGCAGAGGGGCATCCATTGCCATTTGCCACTTATCAATACTATCTGGCTGATGGGTAGTGTCTTGTTTGGTGTCTTGTTCTAGAGACTCGCCCAGGTTCCATTCTCCCTGCGCTGTCTGACGGTACTTCCAAGTGAGTCCAGAATCATCAATTGCTTGGGTCCAAGCATTAAAAGCACGTTCTAGGCTTTCCCACCAAGCATCCATACCTGCACCCAGCTCCCAGGCTCGACGCACCACAGCTGCCAGCCGTCGATCGCCTCGTCCGACAAAGTCTTCCATTGCTGAAATACGAACGTCTGTAAAGTTGACTTTGACGCCACGAATAGAACGAAAGACCTCTCGAAGCATGGCCTGTTTGCGTTCAAACTCAGTTGTAGAAACAGAGTGCCACTGAAACGGTGTATGGGGTTTAGGGGTGAAATTTGAAACTGTAATGTTGAAATTTAAGGACCTACGACCTTTGATACGGCACTCCCGCCGTAGCCACTGAACAGTTTCTGCAATACCTAGGACATCGGTGTCTGTTTCCCCTGGTAAACCAATCATGAAATAAAGTTTGACCTTATCCCACCCTTGTTCATGGGCGGTTTTTACGCCGCGTAAGAGTTCCTCATTGGTCAGTCCCTTGTTAATGATATCGCGCATACGTTGAGTCCCTGCCTCGGGAGCAAAGGTCAGGCCTGTTTTACGAGTCCCGCCAACAATGTGGGCAATATTTTCGTCAAAGCGATCGACGCGCTGACTGGGTAGAGATAGCGACACATTATCGTTTTTGAGTCGGTTTTTAACTTCAACACCGACCGCAGGCAGGGCTAAATAGTCTGAACAGCTGAGTGAGAGTAGCGAAAACTCATTGTAGCCAGTGGCCCGCATACCTCGCTCAATCGTGTCGATGACTTGCTCCGGGTCCACATCGCGGGCCGGTCGGGTTAACATTCCGGGTTGGCAAAATCGACAGCCTCGGGTGCAACCTCGTCGAATCTCGATGGTGAGACGGTCGTGAACAGTCTGCACATGGGGAACCAACCCAATCGCATAGTCAGGAATGGGGGTGGCTACTCGTCGAAGAACACGCTGGGGCACATCGTCTCGGTTAGGGTGCACCGAACCGTCCTGGGCCATGTCGTAAAATTGAGGTACATAGACACCCGGCACCTGGGCGAGATCTAGCAGTATCTCTTGGCGAGTCATTCTTGCTGCTTTACCTTCTTCGAGTACCAACCCAATTTCTGGTAAAAGCTCTTCGCCGTCCCCTAAAGCAATAAAGTCAAAGAAATCAGCGTAGGGTTCGGGGTTTGATGTAGCGGTCTGACCGCCTGCAAAGATGATAGGCCAGCTAGATTCGTCCCAGGGGTCATGGCTGTTTCGCTCTTGCCAGGTGAGGGGAACGCCTGCCAGTGTGAGCATTTCTAAAATGTTGGTGGCTCCTAGCTCATAGCTGAGGCTAAAGCCTAAAATGTCGAAGTCGGTCAATGATCGACGAGATTCAACGGCAAATAATGAGGTGTTGCTTTCAGTTAGTTTTTGAACTAAGTCTGCACCGGGGAGATAGGCGCGATCGCAAAGCTGCCTAGGCTGTTGATTGATAATGCTGTAGAGAATGATATGTCCCAGATTTGAGGCTCCGACCTCGTAAACCTCTGGATAAGTCAACACCCAACGAATCGTAGCGGTTTCCCACGCTTTATGGACTGCTCCAAGCTCATTGCCTAAATAACGAGCAGGGCGAGTGATATCTGATGTGATCAGTTGGTCTACAGCGATGGCCACGGTAAGGGTAAAAACAACTCAGACATAAACTATAGCTGATTCCCAGGATTCAAGAATCCTGGCGCAGCATTGGCAGTGATTTGTACAGGTGGTTACTCAATGCTGCATAAACAAACGGTCATCCTCAAGTGAGAATGACCGTTTGCTGAGAAGGTTTAAGAAAATTATTGGCCTTGGTACATCAACCTACCGGCTAAGGCCTTAGGGCAAGAATAAGGGAACAAAAATAACTGTAGGTAATCGCTGCTAAGCTGCTTGGAGCTCTTGACTATCAACCATAGACACGGCTCGATCTAGCTGAGCTAGTTCAAAAACGATACGCACTGGAGGAGCCACGTCACATAAACTCAACCGCTTACGATGGCGCTTAGCTACGTCATATCCTTTAATCAGTGCGACTAGGCCAGAACTGTCCACAGTGTCTACGGCTGCCATATCAATTGCAACCTCGCTGGCATTTTCAGAAGTGATAGCTGTTAGCATCTCTTCCTTGAATGCATCAACGTTGTCAGATGTTAGAGCACCTACAGGTCGTAGGACCTTTACTGATGTTTCAACGTTATTCATACTCTGTCTCCTATCAGTTCAATTAGATTGAAATTAACTGTCTGACTACGACCTTTCCATATGTCGTCGAAGCTAACTTGGTGCGTTAGAGCTTGCCCAGATGCCCAAGGGGGCTTTTTGAAATCTTAATGTTTGAGCTGGCTCTTTAAAGTTTCCAGAAAGTTGATCTGCTAAACGGTATCCATAAGTACGACATTCAATGGTGATGGAAATTGTTGATAATGATCGGTGATGCGGATCACTGAGCTTGCTAACTCCAGAAGTTTCACTTGAGATAACACCCATTGGTAAAGACCGTGTTCCAGATGGAAAATGGGTCCTTGGGATGTAAATGCCGACTCAAAACCTGCTAGGAGCAACCATGCACTCGTTTGCTATTCGCCAGATGGTAGAGAAAGCTCTTTATACAAAGCAGCTGACTCCCGATATCGAAGAACAAATCAACTCTGAGCTTTCGCGTTTAGGTTACATATCGGAAGTCGACTATGAAGCCCTCGAACTCCTGATGAGCGAGATGGATGAAGGCCGCATTAAATTAGTCCCCACTGTTCGATAATAATTAGCCCTACTACAACTCTAGCTAGAGAACCTAGGGTATCGTTCTAGCAGAGCTACTAATTAACGAGCTGACGATTAACTAATATTTATTTCTATATTATTGATAACAGCTTTGACGATGACCGAGGCTTCTCTTCATCGGAGTCAGAGTTCCAGCAAGTATGCAAAAAATGCTGAAAATGCTGTTTTGCTAATTCTTCAGAACCGCTGTCGTCTGCAATTCGTAGGTGAAATAGTAACGCAAAAAAATCTGTATCAAAGGCCAACTTGAAGCGATCCATTGGCCATACGAGATCAGGCGCTGTTTTGAGATCATAAAGATCTAAATTGCATGTTTCAGGATCGGTTGCTGCTTCTGCAATTTTCATTTGTTGTTGTCGGGAGCCATAGGGAAGGTGGCACACCAGCATCAGAGGCCGACACCATAAACGTACCGAGCCAGCTAACTGAATTGCTTCAGCGTAGAGGCGCTGATCTAGACATTCTAGATAAACAATTTGCCCAGGATTTATGCTAACCATGTTGAAAAAATAATTTCAATAAAACGAATGGAAATAGACAAGTCATGACCTAGTAAGTTGAATGCTCAAGCAATGGATCTAAAGAAGAGCAATGGGCATACGGTCACCTTTTGAACTGAATGAGATGAAAAAATCAAATTTTGTTAAATTAGTTTATAAACTACCATTAAGCGTGTTTCGAATCCTTTACTTAAGGTGTTTATTTGTTGTTCTTTAACGCTTGCTAGGGTTGCTGATATTTCACAGATCCTTGTGCGATCTTTGTTTGGAGGTTTATTTCCGATTTTTTAGATAAGTTCTGGTTAAAATTAAAAACGGTGTGTGTAGCTTGATTTGGGGCTGGTCTCCGGGGTTAGCCCGCCTGCCGAGAAAACAATTGCGTGATTAACGTGTGGATAAAGGCCATGGTGTCTACTGGGACAATTGAAAAGACAGTTACGATTAATAAGCGGAAGCATGCCCCCCGTTATAGGGTTTTACTGCACAACGATGATTTCAACTCCATGGAGTATGTGGTGGAATCGTTAGTTAAGACCGTACCTAGTCTCTCGGTGCCGCAGGCGGTTGACATTATGATGCAGGCGCACAATGCAGGGGTAGGGCTAGTGATTGTGTGTGAATTGGAGCACGCTGAATTTTATAGTGAAATGCTTTGCTCTAAGGGCCTTTCAAGTACGATTGAGCCCGATGAGTAAAAAGCTGCCGAATCGCGTTGAGCGTATGCTATCTGTCTAACCCACTATGATTCAGTGGATGCACCTCTATCGGCGTTTGGCTCATGGCCCATTGATACGGCGTATTATCGTTTTCTTTGTTGCATTGCTATTGCTTTGGGCTCCGTTTGCTTTGGTGTTCTACGGAGTGGGGTATTGGACTGAAACAGCTCAGTTGGCAAGTGCGCTGGCGTTGGTTGCGCTGTACGGCTGTTTTGTTGGTCATGCCTGGTATTGGGGGCGTTGGGGGCATGCTTGGGCAAAACCTTTCCGGTTCTATGGGTTGGTGTTTTGTCGGCGTTTTGCTGGTGATGTTGTCTGTGCCCTAGGGTGTGGTTTTGGATTGGTCTGTTTTCTGTTTGGCACAGAGGTGCTGATGGGTTGGGCTACTGTATATCCAAAGCCACTGGCTACGATTGCCTTAGAAGGATTGGTGGTCGGGCTGGGGATTAGCTTTGCAGAGGAACTATTGTTTCGTGGGTGGTTGCTTAGCGAATTACAGACTGGTATGCCTCGTTTTAGGGCGATCGTCTGGAGTAGTATGATTTTTGCGATCGCACACTTCATTAAACCCCTGTCCGAGATACTCAGAACATCGCCTCAGTTTTTTGGACTGTTGCTGCTGGGGCTTATTTTAGGCTGTTGGCGATACGTCCATCGTCTAAAGCCGTTTTCTAGTTTGGGCTTGCCCATTGGCTTGCATGCTGGACTGATCTGGGGCTACTACATCGTAGATGTGGCCGATTTAATCGTTCCCTCAGGCCGAGTATCAGAGTGGGTAACCGGCATCCATGGTAATCCGTTATCCGGGGCCTTGGGAGTATTCATTTTAGGCATTTTAGCGATTGTATCTTGCCTTAATTTGAACCTCAGTTCGTACTCAAAATAGATGCCAATAAAGCCTTTTGAGCATGGAGGCGATTTTCGGCCTGGTCCCAAATTCGAGACTGGGAACCTTCCATCACATCGTGGGTAATTTCTTCGCCTCGGTGAGCTGGTAAACAATGAAGGACGATGGCCTGCTTATCAGCTAGTGTCAGAATTGACTGGTTAATTTGGTAAGGCTGGAACTGAGGAATTCTAGACTCAGCTTCAGATTCTTCGCCCATACTGGCCCAAACATCTGTGTATATAGCATGGCTATCTTGAACGGCTGCTTTGGGGTCGGTGGTGATCATGACATCACTGCGTCCTTGACTCAGGGCGATGGCTTGGTCAACAACTGCTGATTTTGGAGCGTAGCCATCTGGAGTCGCGATTCGAATATTCACGCCTGCTAGGGCACAGCCCAACATTAGAGAGTGGGCAACGTTGTTACCATCTCCTAGGTAGGACATCGTTAAGCCTTCCAGGGTACCAAAAGCTTCTTTTAAGGTGAGTAAATCGGCCAAAATTTGGCAAGGATGTTCTAGATCAGTTAGAGCGTTGATGACCGGCATAGAGGCATGGTGAGCGAATTCCTCGATCTCAGATTGCTCAAAGGTTCGAATCGCGACCACATCTAGATAACGATCTAGAACTCTGGCTGTATCGGCAGTCGGTTCACCACGGCCTACCTGGGTTACACCAGCGTTAAGGTCGAGGACTTGCCCGCCTAGCTGGTACATCGCTACCGAAAAGCTGACACGAGTACGGGTGGATGCCTTAGAAAAGACCAGTCCAAGAACTTTGTTAGGACATTTGGGTTGCACTGTGCCGGCCTTTATTTGGGTTGCCAGCTCCAGCAGATCGTGTAGCTCTGTCCTGGTCAAATCTGCCACGCTGAGCAGATCCCGTCCTTTCAATGAGTCCATAGAACCTGTGGTGATAATCGGTAGAGTCAACAAGATACTACTATTTAGCCTAGGCAGACGTTCGATGTTTAAAGGGGACGTTATCGAAAGTATTGAGGGTAGTGTATGGGTCTTTATTCACGGCTAATTTTCCCCCGCTTGTTAGACCTAACGATGTCGGGGCAAGAGTTAAATGGCTATCGTCAGTCGCTATTGGAATCGGTCAAGGGGGAAGTCTTAGAAATTGGGTTTGGTACAGGGTTAAATGTGCCTTACTACGGTGAGGCCGTGACATCGTTGACGGCCATCGATCCGAATGAAGGCATGGCTAAACTTTCAACCCCACGCATCCAAGCCTCGACCGTAGATATCTCGCTACAAATAGCGAATGCAGAGTCTTTGCCAATGGCTGCAGACAGGTTTGACGCTGTCGTGTGTACCTGGACCCTGTGCAGTATCCCCAATATTAATCGGGCGTTAGCGGAAGTTTATCGAGTACTCAAACCAGGAGGTCAGTTTTTCTTTATTGAGCATGGTCTTAGTGCTGATCCTGGTGTCGGTAATTGGCAGCGTCGAATGACTCCGATACAAAGGCGTATTGCCGATGGCTGTCATCTGGATCGCCCGATGGCCAGTTTGGTTGAAGCAGTTTTTGACCACGTTGAGTTGAATGAGTTTTATGCCATCGATCTACCTAAAATTATTGGTTATTTCTATCGGGGAGTGGCGAAAAAGGTCTGATGTAATGGTGTGAGTTTAATCTGTGAAGGCATTCGTTCTAAGCCCGACCGATTTATAGTTCGCCTTTAAAGATTTGGGCGGTTGCGATCGCAATTCGCTCAATATCCGCATCTAAAAGGGGTGGCCACTCGACCTTGGCTCGCTTGCCCTGTTCAAAAAAATGACGACTTTCGTAGGCTAATTGATGTAAGGCATAAACCAATGCGCGCTCTAGATGCTCAGCCGTTTTGAGATCTTCCATAAGCGTTTTCAATGCCAATAATACTGATGTCACCTGTCCAGGTATGGGTGGTTGCTGCTGTTGTAGTCGTCCTAAAAATGAGTCGGCTACGGTCAAATCGGCTTGGGTGAGAATCACCTGTCGGGCTGTCTTACTGTCCATAGTGTGAGGAGAAGGGTGAGCGTTCCCGAGTACTGCTACAGGTTCCGCCCACCATACGGTTAGATCCTAATCATCGTCAATTCTGAAGCAGAGACAAAGCCGTTTAACAAGCTTCATAGAGACTTTACGGTATGGGTATGCCCAAGACTTAAAGTCACAAGAGACACTAGTGAGTAGGATTGATAACGGCTATTGATGTCTCAATCAGCCTCTGTATTTCTTCTGATGTGCAAGCCTTGTATTAGGAGCAGGGTCGCCAGGTGCAGTCTGATGGTGGTGTTGCCCAATCGGCGCTAATTAGCTTGGCTTGGGAAATATTCTATTAAATGGCAATTAGCACAATATCTGTGATTCATCACTATGGGAGCCATTGCCAACATGTCAGTAGAAATTTTGCATCATGGCTAATTCCATTGCTGTTCCTTTTGTTGATCTATCTCAGCAGCATGGGCCGCTGCGCTCAGAGCTGATGGCGGCGATGGCGGCCGTGGCTGACCGAGGTGACTACATTCTAGGCCGGTCAGTTGTGCAATTTGAGCAGGACTTTGCCGCTGTCTGTGATGCCCAGTATGGAGTAGGTGTGGGCTCTGGGACGGATGCTCTGACGTTGGGGTTGCAGGCCTGTGGCGTTGGGCCTGGAGATCACGTAATTTTGCCAGTTAATACATTTGTGGCAACGCTCATTGGCGTGCTTCAGTCCGGAGCTACCCCCATCTTTGTTGACTGCGACTTAGCGACGGGACTGATGGACCTGAATGCTGCAGAACGAGCGATCACTCGTAGAACTCGGGCGATTATTCCTGTCCATCTCTATGGTCAGATGGTTTCTCCTCAGGCTCTTCAAGCTCTGGCTGAGGCCTACGATGTCATTATTTTTGAAGATGCTGCCCAGGCCCATGGAGCTGAACGAGACGGGGTAAAGGCAGGTAGTGTTGGGCTGGCGGCGGCCTTTAGCTTTTATCCCAGTAAAAATTTAGGAGCCATGGGAGATGGCGGCATGGTGGTGACTCAGCAAGAGGTGATCGCCCAGACAGTCAGATCGCTAAGAAACTATGGTTCGACGCGAAAGTATTACCATACAGACCCTGGTGGGACCAATAGTCGTCTTGATACCCTGCAGGCTGCTGTTCTGCAAATTAAGCTATCGCACTTGGCAGCTTGGAATTGCGATCGCAACCATCTAGCCAAACGCTACGATAAAGCCTTGAAGCCGCTGATTGCCTCTGGTGTGATACCTATGATCAACCACAGCGGTACAGGCCATGCTTATCATCTTTATGTTATCCGACTGACTCATCAGTGCCCTATTGACCGTACCCGTCTACAGCAAGAATTAGCAGCCCACGATATTCAGTCTGGCATTCACTACCCAGTTCCCTGTCATTTACAGCCAGCTTTTCACCATTTGGGCTATCAGACGGGTGACTTTCCGATCGCCGAACAGCTGAGTCAAGAAATTTTATCGTTGCCCATGTATCCCGGTATGACCAATGCTCAGATAGAGCATGTCGTAGAGACCATTACAAAGCTAGTTCAAGCTTGTCCAGTTTTGATCTAAAAGCAATGTAATCAATAGGCCAACCATGATTAGTATTTCTCAACCTAAATCTTCACGCTGGGCGCTCGAACTTATCGTTATAAGCTGCTTAGTAGTGCTTTACGGTCCTTTGCTCTACCACTGGGTTTGGGATGGCTGGATTAACAAGGATATTAGTATTCAGCATGAGTACTTTAGCCACGGCATCTTAGGCATTCCGTTAGCGTTCAAACTGGTTTGGGACAAACGTCAAACCTGGCATCGACTAGGCGATAGCTGTCATTGGTCTGGTCTGGTTTGCTTAGCAGTAGCATTTGTGTTCTATGCCAGCGACGTCATGGATGCGATGAATTTATCGTTGCCTTTGATGCTAACTGGCTTGCTTTTGTGTCTCAAAGGTCCAGCAGGTTTAAGGCTAATGCTCTTCCCGTTGGTGCTAATAATTTTTTCTACGCCAACACAGCTGCCATACTTAATCGAACCCCACATCCTGCCACTACAGCGATTTATCGCAACTGTTGCAGGCACTATTTTGCATGGTTTTGGCTATAACGTAGAAGTTAATAACATCTACCTCAGTATGAATGGGCAGCTAGTAGAAGTAGCCCCTCACTGTGCCGGGTTAAAGATGCTATTCACAAGCCTATACATGGGGCTAGTACTTACCTACTGGACAGCCCTGTACCAATCAAAGCTTCGCACAGGGCTGTTTTTTGTAGGCATTATTTTGGTGAGCGTCATCGGTAATATCTTCCGTAATACAATTCTGACGTTTTTCCACGGCCATAGTATGTCAGAAGCCTTTCACTGGCTCCATGAAAGTTGGGGCGGTGATGTCTATTCTGCTGTGATGTTGGGGGCTCTGGTTCTGATGGTCAATGCCATCCAAAGTCATGTGCCTGCTAACCTGGCTGGCGCGACGGTTCGTGTGGATAGTCAGCAGCCTAATACGTCGATTCCACCTTTAGATTTTTAGATGTCTTCTAAATGACGTTGTCCCATGGGGCACCATTGTTTTTTGTTGGTGTTTTTAGCAAATGGCTTTGCCTTTACTATCTTCTGATTCTAAATCTAAGCCTTGGCTCAGGTGGCTGATTGTGGCTGTCATGGCCGCTATTATTGCAGCTGCGGCCATCCCCCACTACTTAGCTAACCAGTGGCCCTGGCAGTCACCTCCAGGGGTATCTCAGATTCGTGATATTCGAGAGCTAAAAGAAACGGGCTTGACCCTAGGTGGATGGTCTGAAGACTTCCAACAGAAAATCTCTATCAGCGGTTCTCCGTGGTCAGTACAGCAATTGACCCATACTAGTGGTTCTACCCAGGAGCAAATGGTACTTTTTTTGAAACCCCAGTCCCAGGCTAATGATCAGCCTGAAGTGGAGTGGATTGATTTAAAGGGGGCACAAAAGTGGCAAACCTCTGATCATCGTCGTCTACGTATGGATTCTTTAACTATCGATACTTTCCGAGCTTGGACGTCCGATCAAACTTTTGCTGTTAGCCAATGGTATTCCATACCTGAAGGCGGCCATCCTGCCCCTCATCATTGGTTTTGGCGCGATCAAAAATATCAGTGGAGTCGAGGTGAGCGCTTACCCTGGGTAGCGGTCAGTGTGCTTATACCAATGCCGCCTCTCGGGGATGTATCGCTCCTCTATACCGATTTAGAACGTCTTAGCCAACTGGTACACACGTCTCTAGAAAAAACTGTTTTTGCCGTTAAGCCTAAGTAATCTATTCCCGATGTTGTCCACCATAGTAGTTCCCCTGTAAACCTCATGTGAGGTGCAAAAGATAAGCTACAGTGGCTACATTGAAAAATTTATTATTTCCACATAAACGCTGTGTTTCAAATACGTTTTACAAATTTCTAAGCTCGTATGGTTCTTATCAAAAATGCCACGACCCATGGCTCCTGGAATAAAAATGTAGGTTTAGTTGCAGGACATCTGCTGCTGAGTGTAGCTGTCTGGAGTCTGTCGCAGGAACCTATTGCGGCTCAGTTAACCCCCCTGCCACCAGAGACTTCGACGGAGGCTGGAACTACTGATGAATCGTCTGATGTACAAGCTGACATAGTCCAGGAAGTATCCCAGCCTGAAGCTTCAACATTAGAACTGCCTTCAGTGGAAGTTCTGGAGAGCCGCCCAACCCTAGAAGACTTAGATCCTCGAATTAGAACGGGCTCTACTTCAGACTCAGTTGAAAATACATTTGCTCAATATCGGCTAGGACCTGGCGATGGCATATTTGTTAGCGTTCAGCGCTTTCCGGATCTCGCATTTCAAGCCACTCTGGATCAGCAAGGAAACGTGATTTTACCCATTGAGGGCGCTATTTCTTTAGAAGGCCTTACCCTCAATGAGGCAGAAAATAGAATCCGTGCTGTCTACAATCAATATGTTGTCCTATCTGAAGTGCGCTCTATCGGTTTATCCAATGCGCTTCGAGGTTTGCCCTATCAGGTTTCAGAAGTCGAGCTGAATCAGCGTATTGCTCCCAATTATCAAGCTTTGCGGGCAAGTAATCCACGTCAGTATCGTGTCCCTGACGTTACGTTGACCCTGACTGCTCAGCGTGGTGTCGAGGTCACCATGTTGGGAGAAATTGAGCGTCCGGGACTTTATCCCTTAGAAACTCCGAGGGTGACCGCTGCCCTGTTAGCAGCTGGTGGGGCTAGGAGTACAGCAGATTTACGTGAAATACGTATTCAGCGGCGCTTGCCTGACAATCGCGTCATTGAAAAGACGGTAGATCTATACACGCCTGTCCGAGACGGTGTACCACTGCCGGAAGAACGTCTAGAGGATGGAGACGTTGTGATTATTTCTCGTCTGGATCCAGCCCAAGCCCAGGACTATGACGTAAATTTTGTCACCCGTTCTACGCTGGCTCAGCCTAACATTCTGGTTCGCGTTATTAATTATCCAAACGGTGTGGTGGCAGGGCGAATCATTCCCAATGGCAGCACATTTGTGGATGCGTTGGTAGGCAATGGTGTCAGGGGCGGTGGTGGTGTAGGGTTGCCTCTAAATCAAGCAAACCTACGCTCGGTGGCCCTGATTCGCTTCGATCCAGAGCAGGGTGAAGTCGTGGTGTCTAAACTAAATGCAAAAGATGCAATCTATGGCGATCCGACTCAAAATCCCCCCCTTAGGGATAATGATGTCATCGTGGTCGGTCGGAACTTTATCAACCGCATCACCTTTGCTATCGATACTATTACTCAGCCCTTTCAAGATGTTTTGAGTTTCGTTCTCTTTTTTGATGGCATTTTTAATGGCAACTTCTTTGATTAAAGAGGTCTGTAGACACGGCATAGCTTGATCCGGAATATACAGTTAATGATTGAGCTATGATTGCCTTAACTGTCCGGATGCATGGTTCTGACTGTTGATGCTTCCCTGAGATTTACCTGATTATATCCTTCACGCCCTTGTCTTGTTCTAGTTCTCTTATTTGATGAGTATCCATGGTATCTCCTATCATCAAGCGATATCTGTTAGCGGTTCAACGATATAAGTGGGCTGGCCTGACATGCTTATTGTCGATTTTAGGAGCTTCGGGAGTCGTTGCTCTGCAGCCGCCGCCACCGGTTGAGTACTATGCCGAGGGAACGCTGGTAGATAATTCACCTTTAGTAGCATTAACTAATACAGCCGATACCATCGACCAGATTGGCAGAGGTATTATCAGCAGGGAGCAGCTACTGTCTGAGATTTTGCTCCAAGAGGTATCCCGACAGTTGAGCACTAGGGGGATAGAGCTTACTCCTAGTGATATTCGTAGAAATACGACGGTAACCGTTGATGGTGGTAAGAAGGATGATCCTGGTGTACAAGCTGAAGTCAGCTTTATTCATGCGGACGAAGAGACGGCAACGATTGTTCTCAATATCCTATTTCAGGGGATGGTAGAGCTGAGTCGTGTTCGAAATAAAGCACGGTTACAAGCGATTATCGATGCCCTAAACGAGCGACTGCCGCCTATTGAGACTGCCCTTAGACAGGCTGAGCAGGTTTTAGAACAGTATGATCGTCAAGAGGGGCCTGCTATTCAAGCAGCATTGGACGGCAGTTTATTAGGGCAAATCTCGGGAAGCCAGCAGCAAATTCGGCAGAACGAAATTACCTTGGCAGGTATCGATACTCAAATTCAGAGTCTAGAGCAGCGTTTGGGGCTTACTGCCGATGAAGCTTATGTGTCTTCAGCGCTGAGTGCCGATCCATTAATTGCAAATCTACGGGCGCAGAGTTATCAGGCTGAAAATGAACTCAGTCTGTTGCAGGCATCGGACTATCGTGAAGATCATCCAGTTGTTGTGGATGCATTACGTAATTTGAGTGCCATTCAAGCACAGCTCAATCGTAGAGTCAGTGATGTGTTGTCTGGGGATGGTCAAACGACGGCTCTACCTGCAGGTATTGTAAATATCAATAGTAATTTGGATCCGGCTCGAGCAGCTCTGGCCAACCAGTTGGTAAATTTGCAAACAGAGAGAGATACCATAATTAGTCAAAGTCAGGTGCTGGCACTCTCGGCCCGAGACCTGCGTCAGCAGTACTCTAGTCTGCCTAACAAGCAGCTAGAACGTGAGCGCTTAGCCTATCAGGTTGGCCTCAAAAAGGCACTGTATGATCAAATTCAGGCGCGGATTGTAGATGCAGAGGCTGCAGAAGCTGAAACGGTGAGTAGTTTAACTGTGGCTAGTCCACCTACGGCAGTTATCAATGAGCCTGAAAAGCCAAATCCGGCCACTATTTTACTGGCAGGAGGGCTTTTAGGCTTAGTAGCGGGTGGAGGCATCATTTTCTTGTTGGATATGCTTGATGGCACTGTCCGCACGCCTGAAGATTTGGAAAAGCTACTTCGCGATCAGGATATGCCAATCCTTGGGGCTATCCCTATTATTCGAACACGTCCGGCGAAAGCAGCGCCTATCTTAGTGCAGGCGGATTCTCAATATCACAGTAGTTATGAGCGTTGTTTGAGTAAACTGCGTTTAACGAGCTTTGAAGATAGTGTAATCGGACCTCGAGTGGTGCTGGTGACTAGCACGATTAGCAATGAAGGTAAGAGCATAACTGCCTACAACCTCGCCATTTCAGCTGCTCAAGCTGGACGACGGACTCTGTTAGTAGAAGCTGATTTGCGCTCAGGGTCTAAGGCTCAGTATTTAGGACTAGTCAACGATGATCGGGTTTTGATGGAACCGCTACGCTATTACGGCGGTAGCATTGGTGACAATGTACGGATGGTGCCATTTATTGAGAATCTATATGTAGCTCCTAGTCCTGGCCCTCAACGTCAAGCGGCTGCAATTCTTGAGTCAAGCGAGATGCGTCGTTTCTTGGATGATGCTCGCGAACGGTTTGATATGGTGATTTTGGATACGCCATCCCTGAGTCGTGTGGATGATGCTTTGCTGTTAGAGGAACAGAGTGATGGTATGGTCTTGGTCGCTCGTCCTGGTGTGACTGAGAGAGCTGTCTTGAATACGGCGCTTGAAGAGTTGGATCTGAATGAAGATATCCGTCTGTTGGGAGTTTTGATTAATGGCGCTAGTGTAAATCTGCCAGATGAAATGGATAATGGTGACGACTTCCAGGAGGAAGATGATTATCTGTTAATTAAGGAGGAGCAAGACGTGCCTCGGGCTGTTGCTACGACACCGATAGATTTCTAAAAACGGGTACAAGGTTTAATTACAGGAGGTAACAGTGGTTCTGCATTCCCTGCTAGAATCCTGTCTATTGGATTTGAAAAACGAGCTATTCTATGGCTCACTACCTTTGAGTGTTTTAGAAAACGCATGACGACATACTATTACGCCGTAGCTAGCCAGCGCTTTTTATTGGAAGAGGAGCCTTTAGAAGAGGTCCTTAAAGAGCGGCGACGTTATTATCAAGAACAGGAAAAAGAGATTGATTTTTGGTTGATTAAGCAGCCTGCTTTTCTGGAAGCACCTGAGCTAGAAGCGGTTAAAACAAGCTGTCCACAGCCTGCAGCAGCAGTGGTTTCAACTGATAAAGTCTTTATTACCTGGCTTAAGCTCAGGCTTGAGTACATCGCAACTGGAGAGTTTGAGGCTCCCCTGACGTCTATAAGCGATCCGTTAGCTTCCTTGGCGGCTGCATAACTGGTATTTAAACCTTATTCGGGCTATAACTCTGGATATTTCTCTGTAAGAAACGACAGCTTTCGATAACAAATACAGTTTAGTTAGCTAGGAGATTTAGCTATGGGATATCGATGGCTCAGTGGAGCAGTCATTATTCTCCTTGGTACTGGTGGTGCTCAAGGGATAGCCCAGAGTTATCCTGATTGCCCACCGCCTACTAATGGAGAATATTTATTGCTGGTCCGGGGTGATGATGAGGCGACTCGCGATCGCACCATATCGGTGTTGCCCGCTGATAAACCCACCCTAGTCTGCAATTACTTGGACAATACTGTTGTACGAGCGGGTGGCTTCAACACTCTAGAAGTCGCTAACTCTTGGGCATTGTACTTAAACGATATTGAGCAATTAGAGACGGTTGTTGTGGAGTCATCAACCGCTTCAGAACCCGCTTCAGAGCCAGTAGCCGAGCCCGTTGTTGCCGCTGCAGATGTATCTCAGTATCAACCAACCCTTTTGGGTGATGGTGTAGCTGTGCTGGTAGATTATCAGCAAAATCCTGACATTGGACGTGATCTAGCTCAGCAAGGCAACATTGGATTAGCAGTGTATCTACAGCAACCATATTTGTTAGTGCTCCACACCACTGATTCATCAGTGGCCGCAGCCAAACTACAAGAGCTGGTTGATAGTGGTTTGAACTCGTTTTTGGTAGATGGTGAGCAGGTTATTCGACTGATCGATACGATTCAGTAGGCCGGGGCTGCCAATAGACCAATAAAAACGCCTAGAGCTGCGCCAGCAATGACTTGTACAGGTGTATGACCTAAGAGTTCTTTAAGCCGATCTTCTTGAAACTCGTGATCATTAAAGAACTCATCCACAATCTGGTTAAGCACCCGCGCTTGTTTTCCGGCTGCCTGTCGCACTCCAGCGGCATCGTACATGACGATGACAGCAAATACAGAGGTGACGGCAAATGCTGGACTAGACCAGCCAATGGTTTGCCCTATACCACAGGTAAGGGCGGTGACTAATGCTGAGTGAGAACTGGGCATGCCGCCTGTTTCGACCAGTACACGGAAGTTCAGCTGATGATGAACAATGACCTCGATAACTAGCTTGAGTAGCTGAGCGCTCAAGCAAGCAACCAGAGAGACAACAAGCACATGGTTCTGAAAAATCTCGGTAAAAGCTTCCATATAGATGTAATCAATTCAATGAAATATTAATGCGTGCGTGCGTTGATAAAGTCTGCGATCGCAACTAGAGGCTGTTTGAGGGAGCCAAATGGCTCCAGCTCATCCTTAGCAGCTTGTACAAGAGACTCAGCTTTGTTTTTTGACTCATCTAAACCCCAGATGCTGGGGTATGTTGCTTTTTGGGCCTCAACATCTTTACCGATAGACTTGCCTAACTCTTCTTGGGTGGATGTAATATCCAAAACATCGTCCACAATCTGAAATGCGAGGCCAATATTTTGAGCATAGCGAGAGAGCCGCTCGACGGTTTTAGAGTCCGCTCCGGCTAAGACGGCCCCGGAAACGACAGATACCTCAAGCAAAGCTGCGGTCTTGTGCATGTGGATAAAGTTCAGAGTATCAATGGATATATCTGGATTACCCTCCGAGGCTAAATCCACGACCTGACCCCCAACTAGTCCAGCCGCTCCTACTGCTCGTCCTAATCGACGAATAACCTCTAAGACAGCGGCAGCCGACACTCCCTCAGTCCGATCCGCAATAAACTCAAATGCGTAGGCCAAGAGAGCATCCCCGGCCAAAATCGCCACATCATCACCGTAAACTTTATGGTTGGTGAGCTGACCTCGGCGATAGTCGTCATTGTCCATGGCCGGTAGGTCATCGTGAATCAGCGACATCGTGTGTACCATTTCAAGCGCACAGGCTGTCGGCATTGCTTGGGCGACTGTACCCCCTACCAGTTCGCAGGTTGCCAAACAAAGGATCGGTCGTAAACGCTTACCCCCTGCCATTAATGAATAGCGCATTGACTCGTAGATAGTTTCGGGGTAGACCACCGCCAGTGACTGGTCGAGAGCCGCCTCAACCTCTGCACACTTGTCAGTGAGGTAAGTTTTGAGGTCAAAATCAACAGCGACATCGGTGGTCATCATGATTACAAAAAACGAGTTTATAAATTGCCAAGTACCGTGCTGTTAGCAAAATTTGCGATCGCGTCAAAACGGAGGAGCTAACCCTTAATTAACCATTAAATCGCTTACGGTAGCTTAGTACTGTATTGTGCAACAACATGGTTACGGTCATGGGACCAATTCCACCAGGTACGGGGGTAATTGCTCCAGCGATGGGCTCTACGCTGGCAAAATCTACATCGCCAACCAGCCTCGATTTACCCGAAACTTTATCTTGAATGCGGTTGATGCCCACATCAATAATCGTAGCTCCTGGTTTTACCCAATCAGCGCTTACCATGCCTGGACGACCGACCGCAGCAACCAAAATATCTGCCTGACGGCACAGTGCTGGTAAATCAGCTGTCCGAGAATGGGCAATCGTGACGGTAGCATTGGCTTCTAAAAGCATCAAAGCCATAGGCTTGCCCACTAAAATACTACGCCCTAATACGACGGCTTTTTGTCCCGTGGGCTCAATGGAGTATTCCTTGAGTACAGCCATAATGCCAGCCGGGGTACAGCTGCGGAGGCCTGCTTCTCCCCGCATGAGGCGGCCCATATTTTCTGGATGCAGGCCATCAGCATCTTTATCCGGGGCAATACCGTTGAGCAAGGCCACTGCATCTAAATGCTCAGGCAGCGGTAGCTGAATTAAAATGCCATCTACCCGCTCATCTTGGTTGAGTTGGGCGATCAACTCAGCAACAGCAGATTGAGATGTCTGTGCAGATAAATGGGAACCAAAGGATGCAATTCCTACCCGTTCACAGGCGCGTTCCTTATTTCTGACATAAGCAGCACTCGCAGGGTTATCACCTATCATGACAACGGCTAAACCGGGTGGCCGTTCTCTCTGGGCACCTTCGCGACTGATATCGGCTGCAAGCTGGGATTGAATTTTGTGGGCAAGCGCTTTGCCATCTAACCGCTGGGCCATGAAATTTTTACTAACTTTATCGGCGATTGTGCCTACATAGCTAGTCAATTAGGGGATACTAGCCACATTGGCTTTCCTCAGAGTACCAAAGGCTATTCCCCGACCAAAATAGGGTCTCGCTTCATAAATTCCATTACTCAAGAAATATCAGTAGAAAAGATCAACCGTTAACCTCGACAGATTAAGCGTGTAATGTGTTTTTCTAACTACAGACGAACCATAGGACTTGGAGCTGGCATCATCATTTACTGTGGAGCTTGTCAGGCCCCCTCTGATGTCGGTGTACCAGCAATATCACTGCCCAAAGCGACTGTCACAGTTGAATCACTACGTCAGCCCCAGCAAGTTGAACAGTCAGTTCCTTTGTCAGGTTCAGTGATTCAACGGCTAGCAATTTTGAATGGTTGGTTATATCAGATTGATGATGGTACAGGTCAGGTATGGGTACTGACGCAGCAAACAGCTCCGGAGATTGATCAACAAGTCTATGTAAAAGGTGTGCTGCGCTATGAAGCCATCATTATCAATGAAGCCGACCTCGGTGATTATTATCTAGAAGAGCAGGAGCGACAGCTGCAGCAGTCCAAGACCCCCTAGGTTAGCCTGCGGCTCCTGCTAAGGTTCTTAAATGAATTGGTACAGCTGTGTTGTTAGACGGTGCGGCATGATCTATCTCGTTAATCGTCAGGTACTGTTGTAAAACGATTTCTGCTTCATCGGCTGATCCCAACTGATAAGTCACAAAAAATCGGTAAGAAGCTTGGCCAGGTATACACGTAGGGCTACTTTCCCAAATATCAAGACGCATCCCTTTAGAATTGGGACGCAATCGATAGTTCAACGTTTCCTTCCTGGACGTCTGGCTATTATTCATCAGGGGGTATGGGTGTAGCATTTAGCACTTGATTACTCTACGCAGAATGCCCGTCTGTTTGTACAGTGCAACTTGCTAGGGGTATAAATCAGTACTTTTCCTGATACAAAATGTAAAGCAGCGTGCGTACAACTGCGTAGAGATCGCAACTGACTACCGATTGATAACTAGACCCTGGGTGAAATTGCCATGTAAGCCATAGGGCACATGGTGAGGCAGCTTTAAGGTAGCTATTGGACCTTGGGCGATTTTCTGAGCCTCTAAGATAATGAGTTCTGAACACTGGCGCTCAGCATTATAAAAAAGCCCTAATACCCAGCCGTCATCTTCAGCTGTGCTGTTGGGCTTGGGGACAAAAATAGGCTCCCCTGCAAAGCCACGGGGCGCATAGCTCCAGATGTCTTCTTGGCCAGTCACAAGATCGCGCTTGAGCACAGCTTGAAGCGGTCCGTTACCCTTGGCTTGGTGGGCTACGCCGATGTATAGGTAGCGATAGGGGCGACCAACGTGATGAGGATTTAAATCGGGAAATTCACAGCCGCGTTCAATGAGACAGCTGGCCTGACTGGTTTCTTGAGCAAGGTCTAATTCAAATCGCCACAGCTGACCTTCAGGGATGCGGCTAAAATCTGCCTCTAAGTAATTTTCCGCTCCTTTAAGATCGGGGAATTCTTGATAGCATACTGAATCTAAGTACAGCTTGTCGTCGGTCTCGAAGGCATTGGCGTGATGAAAAACAAAGCAAGGTTGTAGGTCGATGGTTTGGATGGGGCGGCTTCCATCTCGCGGAATAATAATGGCCCGAGTCGGCTGTTTGGCATTGAACTGGATACATTCAGCCGCTCCCTTGGTGCCGGCTAAGTAGGGCAGTGGGTTAAAGCTAACTGGATTTTGAAAGAAAATGCAGTAGTTGGGGGTAATTGCAAAGTCATGTAGAAAGGCAAATCCTGGAATATTGTGACGATGCGTGTGTGCTAAGCGCCCTTTGAGATCAAATTCGTAGAGGGTGATAGTGCTGGAAAGTCCTGTTTTGACACCAAAGTTGACAAGACAGGAGGTGTGGTTAGTGCGATCGCAGCTTGGGTCAATCCGAGGATGGGCTGAAAATGATTCTCCCGGTTTGAGTACACCGTCTAGATAGTCAATGCCTAGGGTTTCTAACGTATTGGGGTCGAGCTGATGGGGTTCTGCGGCTTCCCATAGGGCTAGCAATTTGCCACCCCAATAAATCACATTGGTATTGGCAATATTCTTGAGCCGCAGGTCAAACGCATTGGCTAAGGGGCCACCTGGTTTTTGAGTGCCAAACACACCACGGTACAAAGGTTTGCCCGCTGCCTGTTCTTTGACATATCCCTCAGTGCGAACAAATCGGTTTCTAAATGAGGCTTTACCGTTAGCAATGGAGATCGCCGTAATCATGCCGTCGCCATCAAAGGGGTGGTGGACCGAATGACCGCCAATGTCGAGTAAGCCTGGGCCATTGCGAAACAGTGTGCCTTCTAGCTCAGCGGGGATAGTCCCCTCAATGTCGTCGATTTCGTAAGCATATTCATTGGGCTGTGACCGGTAGCCACTGCGCCAGTCGTCCATGTCGAAACTGGCGGATGTACTGGCGGATGAAAGAGTTTGCATAGGAGAAGGGTGTCAGGTATGAAGGTGAGTGGTGCTGGAGAGCCTGCGGGACTCAGGATGAACGGGGTTTTCTATAGACCCAGCAATCTAGGGAGACGTCAGTGCCGGTTCTGGAGAAGTTGAGTTTTTACCAGCTAGCTCTTCTCTGGCGGCTGCAGTTAATTCAGCGTCTGACGATGCTGATGAGCTAGGGAGTAAAAATAGCAGAGGTAGTGGTAGCAAGGTGGTGAGGTTGGTGATCGTGACCAAAAGCCAAAGATTGGCAAAATCTGTTTCAGTCACATGGAGCCATTGAGTTAAAAGTGCTCCTAGCTCGTGGGAGACCAACCCAGCCAAATTTACAATCGACATCAATAGCGCAAAGAGTGTGGCCTCTACACCGGGTGGGCAGAGGCGGGCTGATAATACCAGCACAGGCATAAATGCAATCTGGCCCATCACGGTAAGAATCGCACTATCGCCTAAACAAAACCACCGATCGTCAATGGCAAGACTTCGATTAGCGTGGGTGACGAGTAGCAGTGTCGTCATGCCTCCCAGCGCTGCGAGGACGGTTGACCAAGCAAAGATGCTCCGAAATGGAACAGCCTTTAAAAAACGCTGAAAAATAGCAATACCTATGAGAGCGGCTAAACTCGTGACTAACCTGACTCGACCTAAAAATTCAGGTTCAAAACCTAAATCATTGGTTGTAAAAAAGAAAAAAGCTGCATCGGCGCTGGGGGTGGACTGCCATAGAAAAAGAAATAGAGCAGGCATCCAAATGGCTCGCTGACTAAATGCACTCTTTAGCTGTTTGATCTGGCTCCATACGTTTTGAGCGTTTGACTTTTCTTGGGCTGGCTCCTCAGAAATTAGCCAAGCGACAATGGATACAATCAAGGGAAATGTGGCTGTAATGGCAAAGACTACGCGCGTGCTTGTGTGCGCTAGGAGCAGCCCACCCAGGTACGCCGTCAGTAAGCCACCTAAAGCGGATGTGCCCCAGGAGAGTGACTGCAACGTTCCGGCTTCGCTCTGGGACTCTTGACGGGCTCGCTCGACTACTAGGGAATCTACAATGACGTCTGCGATCGCAATAGACATTGAACTCAGTAAGATCATTGCCGCTGCTAACCAAACCGTATGTGCCAAAGTCGCTAAAACTAGCCAAGCAGCTGTTCCCACTAGACCTGACAAAAAAAGATAAGGACGTCTGCGATAGCCAAAAATGGGTAATCCATCAGACAAGAAACCAAAAAGAGGCTTGATCGTCCAGGGTAGGGTGGCCAAACCAGTCAGGGCGGCAACTTCGGCAGGACCGAGATTGAGGTCATCCTTCAAAAAAAAGCTAATAGCTAACCGTGCCAGCCCTAGGATGCCTTGCACGAAATAAACCAGCAAGATAGCGACTAGCTCAGTAGTCAGGGGTCGACCCAGTAGAATACGCTTTTCTAAAAATTGCTTAATGCCCCGCGAGTTGACGGTTGCAGTCATATATGGCAAGAACCTTTAAGAAATGTCAATTAATATTAATCATAACGAGTCTTCTGACATTGCCCCATCCATTGGCTAATCATTCACGAAATGGAGCAAATGAGTCAAAAAAAAGGCCACATATGTGGCCCTCAATCCCTGATTTTTTATCAAAATGTGCTTTGAGCCCTGTGTAAACTATGCCTTATCACGGGCATCGATAGCATCTAGGCGATACTGCTGGATAGTGCTGCCTCTCAATGAATCGCTACTTTTAGTGCGTTGATTGAGCTCGTGTAATCGGCGCTGTTGAATCGTGGTGTCAACGAGTGAATCGTCGTTTCCTTTAGTCCGCTGATCCAATGCTTCTAAACGACGCTGTTGAAGAGTTGTGTTTCCTAAGGAATTGGTGTTAGGCGTCTTGGCCTCAACAGCTGGTACGATTGCCGCTGCTGCTAGTAGAACAGATAAACCAGAAAGTACGAAGCGTTTCATAAGTGTGTCCTCCAAAAGATAGGAAGGTTTTAAGCGTTTCTTTACCTTCAATAGTGAAAGACACATCTGAACACTCTCTGATAGAAAACTGAGAGTGTTCAAAAAAAGCGCTGATAGTTGACTGAGTAAAAAATGTGATTTAAATCACATTTTAGTTATGCCGCTTATTCAACAATACGGACGGCTACAGTACTTGCTTTGAAGGTGTAGATTTTACCTTCTAACTCAATAGGGGTACCGATTTTGACCTTGCTGTTACCAAAGATCGGTCCATCATCGGTAATTTGGGCTGTGCCAGTTAACGTGATCAACATATCGGCAGTAAAACCTAGCTCGGGGCGTGGATCAGGAAAAGATTCAACGGAGCCATCCGGTTGAGCAACGGCTGTGCTGCGGGGTAGTGGTTGGACATCCTTGACAGTAACCTGCCCATAAGGCTGATTGCGAATAATGATGTTGGTGGTCCCTTCAGCCTTTAGGTCAGCTAAAAACTGTTCAGGATTTAGAACAGTCAGGCCACGAGTCATCACATCTACCTCGATTTCCTGATTGACTGCCCCTACCTGAGCGACCGAGCCTGACGTTCCAGGATAGAAAAATACCGCTACTGCCACCATGAGAATAATCAATCCTGCACCAATGTCTAACAGACTGATCTTCCCAAACAAGCGTCCTTTAGAATCCAAAATAGCCATAGCTGTTGGCACTCCGAATATTTTTCTACTGCCTAGGCCTAGATGCGTGTGAAAGCGGTCGTGAGCCCAAGCGATAATGTAACAGACATGCAACGTCGCTCTACAGAATATAGAGAGCAATCGTTAGTATTTAATCACGGGGTGTACAAATTAAATGGATGCTAGCTAGTGCTGAGATGTCAAATTGCAGATTGATTTGATGCCGTTATTTAACGACTGCTGTCCTAAAATTTGGCCGTCTAGACTAGGTATAGCGTATAAATTTACAGTCAATTAACTGTCACAGCCCACAGATAAAGCGTCAACAGCTGTCGTTATGGTCAGGCTATATGGCCTTAAGCGCCATCGCTGTACAACTTCAAAGTTGACCATATCTGGTTTTCCCAATTCGCCGTTTTATTACAGTAAGCTGACCATGTCTAATGCAGTTCTCCGTTGGGGTAATAGCTGGCAACGCCGTCTGGCCTATGGCTTTATGGCTTTTTTGATGACGTTGAGCTTTGGGTTTATTATCCCTAGCCCTGCTTCCGCCGGTTTACTCGACATCATTTTGCCGACTATTCAGGTTTTTCAGATTACGAATATGTCTGATAGGCAGGAGGTTAATCTAGGCGGACAGGTAAATCAACAGCTGCTTTCTCGTTCATTTCGGCTACATCGGGATGCTGCTTTGACATCCTATGTTGATGAGATTGGACAGAGTCTCATTCCCCACAGCGATCGCTCAGACATTCCCTACGTGTTTCAAGTCGTTGAAGATGATAGTATCAACGCCTTTGCCACCATGGGTGGATATGTTTATATCACTACGGGTCTGTTAGCCGCAGCTGATAATGAAGCAGAGGTAGCGGGGGTTTTAGGCCATGAAGTTGGCCATATTGCCGAGAAACATGCCCTCGACCAAATGCGGGATGTAGCGATCGCTCAAGGTATTGCTGGAGCCTTTGGCCTCAGCCGCAACCAGATGGTGGCCATCGCTGTTGATGTTGCTCTGACGTTGCCTAATAGTCGTAAGGATGAGCTGGTCGCCGATGATCATGGGTTTGTGACGATGGGTGAAGCTGGCTACGATCAAACTGGGATGGCTACGCTGATGCAGAAACTAGACAGTGGCAACAGCCCACCGGCTATCTTTAGCACTCACCCCAACCCAAAAGATCGAGTAGCACGGCTGCAGCAGATGGATAGCGATTTAGCAATTCCATCTGCGACGGCGGGTACGGATACTGTGGCTTACAGCAGTCGCGTCTCATCATTGCGGTAAGCAGATATTCCCCAAAACATAAGGTTTGGATCAAACCAGGTTCTGTTCATCTGAGCCTGGTTTTGTTCTGTCTGGAATTGTTGCAGATAGAGGCGGTGGAGATACTTGCCATCACCCCCTGTAAATAGAATGGTTGCCTCGTGATAGCGTTGTCGCCAGCTATAAATAAATTGATGGATGCTGGCCAGTATTGTATGAATTACGCCACTCTGGATAGCGCTGGAAGTATTAGTAGCCCAATGGTACGGCAGATCGATCGGTGCATCGACCTTAGGTAGGGCGGCTGTGTAGTGATGGAGAGCGCTTAGGTGCGATCGCACCCCCAATGCAATGGCCCCACCCATAAATTCACTGTCTGCACCAGCCGTAAATGTTAGAGCAGTACCTCCATCTATTACCAATATAGGCCAACCGTATTGCTGACCTGCTCCCCACAGCGAGAGCACTCGATCTAGCCCCATGGTGTCATACACACCTCTGAGTGGAATTTGGTTAATCCACCTGATCCTTGGTATGTGAGCAAGGGTCTGAGTTTGGTCAGGCACCACTGAAACAGCCCAAATACGAGTAGTCTCAATCGACAAATTCAGAAGTTGAGGTGGAACCTGATCTGCCCAAATTGAGTGTATTTCTAGGTTTGATGCAACTTGCTTTGTCAGATGATCCGTATGCCAAACCTGTTTAAGCTGGTTGTTCTGAAACCAAGCCCAGTGCCATCGAGTATTGCCAATAACTAGGGCTAGCCAGTCGCTCATAATGAACTGATTCTAGTAGCTTAGTCCAGTTTATAGAGGCTGAAAAATAAAAAACTGCCATTAAAATAGGGATCAGCTATTTCTAACTGATCCCTGTTTAATATGGTAAAACTCAAAAACAATCGCTAGTCTACTGTTAGTTCGGTTGAAGAATTTGATAGGAATACATTACTAAGGGTTTACGGTTCAAATTTGCTACTTGCCTTATATCGATTGAGATTTGGCTACTTATTTCAAGTAAGTGAAATAACGTCAGCCCTTGTTAGACACATAGCTAAATCTGAGAAAGATTTAGGTTTGAAATGTCAGAAGTAAATTGATTTACCTGACAGCTATTCAGTTGTTTGTATAGGATTAATTTAGCACCAGATCCATGGGAGTCTTGATGGGATTTACTCAAGTTTACAACCATTGACATAAGTCTTTGATTAATTATATTTTTCAATTCAAAAAAGCCTAAGGACGTTGTATAGAGCGCCCTCAAACTTTTTTGTAGATCTAATTTTTTAGTGGCTAACTAATATAGTCCCTCGCTAATTTCACGGTGTCGGTTAGCTGCTCCTGTTTGGAAAGCCTGACAATATTGTTGATAACCACCGGGAAAAACTACATTGAGTCGTAGCGGATCGCTGTTGTCACGCGGATCTCCGGGGCCTTGAGTAACGGTCGGAATACCGTCACGGGTTTCAACTTGGATAGCACGACGATTTTTGAGTTCGCCGCCGCTGCTGTCAACATAGGTGGCAAGATTGCCGTTATCAAAGGCTTGACCAATATTTTGAATAAGCTGAAGAAAGTTGCGATCGCTACCGCCACGTTTAAACACGACTCCATTCTCGCTCTCTACCGCCTGACTAGTGACCGTATCACCAACACCCACGATGAGCGGCATATGGTTTGGGTCAAAATCCTGCTTAACCATAGCCAGCATATCCTCCATGGTTCTTGGGGCTTGCCTTGCATTAAAGCCGATGCCCAGTGGATGTGTGCCTGTTTTCTCAAAATAATAACGGTTGAGCAGAGCCAATACCCCCGCTTCTTTAATCGCCCCACGCAGCATAAATTGAAAATCTGTCGTACCGGACGTCGTTTCATTCGCCCACCATACGACTTCGTTACCGTTGTTGTCACGGCCTAAATTTGGCGCATAGTGTACAAAAAAGGAATCCCCCAAACCTTGCTGTTTTGCCTCCGTGAGCAGCTGATCCATCAGTGCTTTCATTTGCTCTTGAATGGTTTCGTAAAGCGTTGGGTCAGCAAGTTTTTCATAAAATGTGTTGAGATTAGCCGTGGGCGATGCCACATTGTCTAATACAGACGCTTCGATGCAGTGGGTGAGCTGGTCAGCAGATAAACCATGGTTGGCGTGACTCAAAAACTCTCGCAACGTTGTTTCAATCCGCTCCGGTACGGATCTGAGAAAGGCAAGTTCAGCATCGCTGACACCTGGATGCACTAACTGACCATGGCGGTTTTGCCACTGTACCCCCCCGGCGGCTAATCCCGGCAAATGTAAATCGCCTATATCTTGTTCTAAAGCCTTAGCAACAATGCCGTTGATTCCCCGTTTGCCAATATGCTCGCCATTAGTCAGAACAAAGAAATTTCCATCATATGCGGTGACAGCTTCTACGTATGCTCGATCAATCTCGCGATTGAGGGGATCTTTAACTAGCCCCATGCACACTCCATCAAGATCTTGAATAATCAGTAGGTTTTCGGTATTAGCAAGTAGCTTAGTAAACGCTGCATGGTCTAGAGAAAACGTTTGCTGATGTAGTGGTACAAGTGTTTTGAAACTAGGGGTAGTCATAGAACCTGTGTTAAGAGAAGTAGCCGTTTTCGTAAAATTACGGTAGCACTCGCTACGATACTCTTTGCAGTAGCGAGTCACGAGCGGGGGCTCGACCCATGGCTACACTTTATACTCTGCATCCAGAGTCGCCTCAATCTTTCAAAGTCCAAAAAATTCGTAAGCAGTTGCAAAGCGGTGCGGTCATGCTTTATGCCACCGACACTGTGTATGCTATTGGCTGTGATTTACAATCCAAAAGCGCGATTCAGCGAGTACGGCAGCTCAAAAAGCTATCGAATGATAAGCCTCTGACATTTTTGTGCTCATCACTGTCAAATATTGCGCAATATGCCTATGTGAGTGACCCGGCTTATCGGGCGATGCGTCATTTGATTCCGGGACCCTATACATTTATTTTGCCTGCAACAAAGCTGGTGCCTAAGCTAGTCATGAATCCAAAACGTAAGACGACGGGGATTCGTGTGCCGGACAATGTGGTTTGTCAGGCTCTGCTACACAGTTTGGGTAATCCAATTATCTCTACATCAGCCCATGTAGGAGATATGGATGAAACCTACCTGTCTCGTTATGAGCTGTTTGATGCCCTAGAAAAGCAGGTAGACCTGATCATTGATAGTGAAGCAGCTCCAAGCTATCTAACATCAACGATTTTAGATATGACTAAGGATGAGCCTGTTATTCTGCGCAAAGGGGCAGGCTTTGATGCGGTTGAACAGTTTGCTATTGCAACGGTTGGCTAGTGCCAAACCATCATTGATAGATTCTGGCGGTTAAATTACACAAAGCGTGAAGAAATAAATATTAGAGTAAAAAAAAGACTGCCGGTTTGCACCGCGCAGTCTATATCATTGGCTTTCAGAATCAAAGAGACCGATCATACTGACAGCTACCTTCTGTCTCAGGAAGATTGCTGATGTGCTTGTTCTGCACATTTCTAGAATAGTCAGTAACGCTAAGGGTTGGATAAATCGCTGATGAAGAAATCTGTGTTCAGTATGATCTACGTGTGAAACCCGTCTATAGGTCGATTCTTATACTAGAGATTACGTACGGCTTGATCAGAGAAATTGCTATAGCTCCTAGGACGAATAACTCAGGCTGTGTCGGTTGTTTTGCCTATAGTAGATGCTCTACTCTGCCGATCTGCTTGTCGGCGTGAACATCAGAATATAATGCTAATGCTTGATACCAGTGCTCATGGGCAACTTTTGGCTGTTTTAGGCTCATATGGCTGTGGCCTAGCTCAACGTAGGCGTTAGCGAGATCACATTTTGCACCAATGCTCTCAAAGAGGGCAATGGATTGAGCATGATAGTCTAACGCTACTTCTATCTGCTGGCGTTTGCGGGCAACGATAGCAAGGCCGGTCAGAGATTTTGCTTTGACCTGCAGATAATGACCTGTTTCTGCAAAGGCGAGAGATTGTTGATGCAGGGTTTCAGCCTGTTTTATATCCTCCAACTGACTATAGGTTTGGCCTAATAATTGGATAAAATAGGCTAGTCTACCGGACTTTGGACTTTGATGGGCAAAGCGGCTTAAACACTGATTTGCTAGAGTGTGGGCTTGCTCAGGTTGTTGCTGATATGCGTAGGTCAGTGCTAGAGCAATAGCGGCTTTGTCGGCCCATGCTTGGTGGGGAGTGTCTTGACCAAGACCGATTACTGTATTAAAAGCGGCTTTGGCGTGTTCTAGCTCCCATAGGTCCATGGCATATAGTCCCAGACTTAGCCGCGAATCGATGTTTAACATCTGTAGATAATAGTGGTTGCGCTCATTGGTATTGTCCGTAATGGCTAGTTGTTGCTGGGTCGTTGAGATCGCATCCTGCTGACATTCAATTGCTTGGTCGATTTCCCCAGTAATCCAATAAATATCACCTAAAATGTTACGCAGCTCACTCACCTGAGCTATAGGTTCAGATGCGGTCTCTAGATGAGACAGAACTTCAAGAATGAGTATGCTCACGGGTTGTAACCAGCCCATGCGGTACAAACTACTAGCTAACGGTAAAAACTGTTGCCACTGGTTATGACGACTTTGTAACAGTACCTGGGCTGCAGCTTGATACTTATCAATGGCAATGTAGTGATAGTAAGCTTCTAATGCTTTTTGGGCATCTACCAGGTCTGTTAATACCTTGACACTGTCATTCCAATAGTGAGCCGCCACTTGATTAGCCTGACACCAGAGATTACTCTCTCGTAGTCTTTCAATTACGACGGCACGTATCACTGGGTGTAGCCAATACTGGCTATTTTCTACCTCAATGAGCGAACGATTACGTAGAGAGGAGATAGCTCTTTGCCCGTCGGCAGCATTGCACTGAGCGAGTACTGCCGATAGCGGTAAGGTAGCAATAGTCTGATAGCGATAACAGCTAAGACGGCAGAGAAGCTGATAGGCAGTTGGATCGAGAGACTCTAATCGATTGATCTGGCTGATAACTAAGTTTTTTAGATCTATCTCTGCTAAAGGATCGGCACCATACGTTTGCCAGTAAGCCTGTAAGTCGCCATTAAAATCAGTTTGTACCGTGCTACATAAAATTTCCATAGCTTTGGCATTGCCGCCATAGGTACGGTGTAAGTACTGTAAAATCTGATCGATCTCAGATGATCGCAGCTGATGATAAATAAAACACTGTTGCCAATCTGTTAATGTTAGCCTTGGTAGTCGATAGTGGTAGGCTTTGATTCCCGGCTCACAGAGACGATCTCGGCTAGTGATAATTGTTGTTGAATTGATCGAAAAGTCGGCCAGTAATGTTAAAAGTTCTGGATAGTTTCGAGCCTCAACAACAAACTGTCCATTGCCATCCAGGGCTGGTTCAAGGTTGTCGATGAGAATACCAATTCGATGCTGTTTGAGATGACGTTTTAATCGACTGAGGCTAACACTCAAATCTTGCCCCGGTTCGTCATTGAGATCTTGGCGTAGCCATTCGTCAAGAATGTTTTCAACAGCAGTTAGGCTAGAGGTCTCTTGAGCAATACGCCATTCTAGCACCACATCAAATATGGCTTGACGTAGATAATGCTGGGCGAGAGTAGTTTTGCCGAGGCCTCCTTCGCCCTGAATTACAATAATTTTATGTCCTTGAGTATTGAGGGCATTCAGTATCTCAATTGCCTGATCTCGACCTATAAAGTGAGGATCGATAGCCTGAGGTCTGATTTGGGGGGCAGGGTTAATGTGCTGATCGAGCTGAGATGCTTTGATGGTGATAGCTCGTGGCCATGCTTCTTCTGCTACGTGGACCATCTTGCGTTTAGCTCGTTTAAGCCAGTACACCAATCGTGAACGGTAGTTACCTTTGGTGATGCGCTCTCCTAAAATGTCGGACAGCAAACGCCATAGCTGGGAGGCGACATCTTTGACATGCCCTTCGCTGTATCCAGCAATGGTTGCGATCGCACGGTAGGTTTTACCTCCCCACACCTGCTGCAAGATACAACATTGCAGATCACTGAGATGCTGCCCTGTTTTCTCATAGAGCAGAGAATCCGTATATTCGATAGCAGTATCCACACCCATCAGCCATGGTTAATGGTTCTCCACTGATAGACTACCGCTATCTTTTAGGCCATTGCGCACAGAATCTCCCGACTTTTTCAGACCTTTAAATTCGCACGTTTCCCTACAATCTCAGACAAAGAACCCTATAGGGTGTAAACAGACAAGGGGGTACACTGGTTTGACCTGTCTTTCAATCAAAGGAGTTTGATATCAATTCTATGGTCCATCTGAGGCTGACAGTGGTGAGGTCTCAATTCTGATGGTTTAGGGCATCCTTAGAATCATGCCACGGTTCATACTTCAGGAGCATTATATGGATAATCACCGTTAAGGTGATGGTCTTAATAGAGGCCAATATTTTAATTTTTCATTCAACTTGACTATACCGGTTGCGTGACAGCACAGACAGGTCATTCACGTTTAATGCATATTTGAAGCAATACATATCTACAATTATGACGACTCAAACTCTGAAAACTTTACCGTCTGACCTTGATCCTCGTGGGCTACCTAACCATATTGCTGTAATTATGGATGGCAATGGTCGCTGGGCTCAGAGTCAGGGTCTACCTCGGATTGAAGGCCATCGTCGAGGTGCAAATGTACTTAAAGATTTACTTCGTTGCTGTAAAGATTGGGGCATAGGCGCGTTAACAGCCTATGCCTTTTCCACCGAGAATTGGCGGCGTCCCCATGAAGAAGTGGATTTTCTGATGGTCTTGTTTGAGCGACTACTGCGCAAAGAGCTATCAGAAATGCATCGTGAGGGAGTACGGATTCGTTTTATTGGAGATTTAGACGGCCTTCACACCTCCCTCCGTCGTGAAATGGAGCGCTCCATGGAACAAACCCAGCATAATGATGCTGTAGAATTTAATGTGGCTATTAACTATGGCAGCCGCCATGAAATTACTCAAGCCTGTCGCTCTGTCGCTGAGCGGGTTGAACGAGGCGAGCTTTCTGCCGATGCGATTACTGAAGAACTATTAGAACGTCATCTCTATACATCTGGCAGCAGTGATCCAGACCTGTTGGTTCGCACTAGCGGAGAGCAGCGGTTAAGCAATTTTTTGCTCTGGCAAATGGCCTATGCTGAAATGTACTTTACTAATGTATTTTGGCCACAATTTGATCGTCATCAGTTTCATCAGGCACTGCTAGCATTTCAAAAACGTGACCGCCGCTTTGGCGCGCTGTCAGAGCCGGTGAAGGCACAAGCTCTAACGGCGTAAAGCAAATTAATTATCTTCTCAACCCTTCTCCACTAAGGGAGAGGGATTGAGGAGTTAGCTCTCTGCTTTGCTCGACTAGCTATCACCTTGAGGGATCAGTTTTCTTTAACGGCTTCAAACACAGCAGAATAATCTTCATTGCCTAACCCTTGCTCAACGGCCCGTTGCACCATCTGAGCAACACTTTGGGCAACGTCAGCGTTAAAAGTTTCAGCGGTCTGTACAAACAGGTTCATATCTTTGAGCAAATGTTTAGCTGGAAAATTTGGATTGGCAAAGTTGAGATCGCACATACGCCCTAATTTTTTGTCAAATGTGGGAGCATAGAGCGCACTTTGGCGCACAATCGTCATAAATTTCTCAATGTCGATGCTCTCTTGCTGTACCAGACCTAAACTCATGGAAAAGGCGGTGGTTAAGGTGCCAATTAGCTGATTCATGGCTAGTTTTACACCGCTACCTGCGCCAACGGGGCCTATTAGTTGAGGGTCAGGGCCAAAACATGCCAAAACTGACTGCCATTGATCAAACTGTTCTAAGGTAGCCCCTACCATCACAATCAGAGTACCTGCCTTGGCTTCAGGAATGCTGCCGAGAACGGGGGCTTCGAGATAATCACCACCGGCTGCTTGAACGGCTTGGGCAAAGGCTTTGCTTTCTTGAGGGGAAATAGTTCCCATTTGTAGAACGGTGCGACCGGCTAAGTTTGCGGCCGCGTCTGGACTGAGTAAGGCTGTGTGAATGGCCGTGGCATCTGTCAGCATGAGGACTATTAGCTGGGACGCTGCGATCGCACTTGCTGGGGTCTCTGCGCGCTTGATACCGTCTGCCAGTAGCGTATCTAATTTATGGGTGCTGCGATTCCAGCCATATACTTGGTGTCCAGCCAACTGTAAGCGTCGTGCCATGGGTGCGCCCATTAGCCCTGTACCTAAAAAACTAATGTCCACTTTAATGACCTCTCTGGTGAGTATGTTCGAATTACAGCTGTCCTGGGGTAACCCTAATACTCTGTAAAACTAAGAAGCGATAGTGCTGTTGCTAGCTGCACACTGTGTACGTGAAATTCTATATGGCTAATTTTTATTGTTCTCGTGTCCTGAGTCGCCAAGTTTTATCTTTGAGTATATTAGTGGGCCTGATATTAACGAGTTGCACGCCCCGGGAAGACTGTTCTTTGATCAACGGAGCGTTAGCTGAGGGCAACTTACGTATTCAAGAAATTAACGAAGGCAATCTTGGAGGATCTGGCTATAACCAGGGTATTGAGCGTCAGGTTGGCCGTACTTATTATGATGTGTCTCAGATTATTGACGGTCTGGCAATCTCAAATCAACGGTTGCAAACGGTTCAATTCCAATTAGTCGAAGCCTATCAGCTAGCCTCAGATTTCCGGTATCAGGCTGCAGAGTTGATAGCTAGTGACCCCGAACTCGCCGATCCAATTAAGTCTGATATTCGTAAGCTACAGCTAGACTCTGAAGCACGTGTTGGCATAGTGACAGAAGACCTACGCAAACACTGCCCACTCCGATAGTAGAGCAGGCAGGCAGTTTGAGTAAGCGATGGGTAGAATTAATCAGCCCCTGCTTCAAGCAGTTGAATATTGGAGAATAGAAACTCCATGTTGCCCTCGTCGGCTGATGCGATCGCACGCCGAGTTAATACAAAGTAATCGCCAACTTTGTCATACTCATCGGTAAACTCGCTACGACCTTGCTTCTGCTCCCCAGTTTTTGGATCATGGTAGACCGAATCATAAGTATGGGAGAGATACCCCGCTCCAGTATCGTGGGTGCTAAAGGTATTGATCGTTACAACCACACCATGGATATGACGATGCACGAGCACCACCTCATGATTGAGGACCTTATACTTATCGCCAGTAGATTTTCCTTCCACTAGGATTTCTACCGCCCCGCGATCGTCCGTCTCGCCTAGGGCAAAGGTATTTTTGCCATGGGTAACTTCAAAATCGCGACGCACTCGGTGAATAGCCACTTCCCAAAGCTGCCCCTTCACTAGCTTTAGCGCGGCTTCATCCTCGATATCAAAAACCTCAGCTGAAAGATCGGGGTTAACGCGAGCCTTCCCAACATAGGTTTGCTCACCCTGTTTAAATTCGACATCTGTAGTGTAACCAGGAAAATCACTATCCCAGGTGTAGCGGTTTTCGTAGGCAGCGCGCATAATATCGCGTGCAGAAAGCTTTACAGCAGTCATAGGCTTTTGTTGGATTACATCTACCCTTTACTTTAGTCAGTTTTTTATCCCTTGAGCAGATGGATATCAGTTGCTAGCGGATCAACCCGCTATTCTAATGAGTCTCCCCATAGTTCTGCCAACCGCTGATCGCGACCACAGCCAAATCGGTAAAGTCGATAGCGAGCCGGATGGGTTTGATAATAGTTCTGGTGGTAATCTTCTGCGGGATAAAACGTACCTGCTGGAAGAATTTCAGTGGCAACGGGTTGATTAAACAGAGAACTTACAGCCTGTTTTGAATGTTCGGCAAACTGAAGCTGTGCATCGTTGTGGTAAAAAACAATCGAACGATACTGACTACCTTTGTCACAAAACTGCCCCTGGGCATCGAGGGGGTCTACATTGCGCCAAAAGATTTCCAAAAGCGTTTCATAGCTCACAGACTCAGGATCGTACTCAACCTGTACAACTTCTGCATGGCCTGTAGTTCCTGACGATACTTGACGATAGCTGGGAGCTTCAACGGTTCCTCCCATATAACCTGAGGTAGTCGCTGCTACTCCCTCTAGCTCATCAAACGGGTGTTCCATACACCAGAAACACCCCCCTGCAAAAGTTGCCATAGCAGTGTCTGCCATAGCGTTAGGTGTTCCCAGACACCATAGGCCGCCTATGAGCACAGTGAGGAGTATTCGCTGAAGTAACCGCTTGAGCTGCCATGTTTTGAACATGCTAATCATAGTAAAATGCCGTCTTGCACTACATTACAAGCTTGGAATGACAACGGCTCCCAGCATAAAGGACAGAGCTGCTAGTAGCCAATAGTCAACATATCGTCTGATCATAAGTTTGATTTGATGGCCGATCATGGGTAATTCTAATATCCTCTATTCTGCTGACCTCGATTGTCTCAGGTTGGCGAGATCTTACAATTACAGATTTTAGGGTGCACTAACTTCCCTATCATTCATCAGAGAGTTGAAATTATCCGGTAATGCTGCTGAGCTTGCCATGAGAATGCCAGAGGTCATTAAATTAGATAACTGGGCAACAGATATTTGGCTGAGTTCAGCATTGGGATGCTTTCGTCTAAATTCTAGAATTTGGGAGGTTGTTGCTAATCGTTCAGTACCTACCATTCCCCATCGGTGAGGGAGCTGAGGACTTAGTAATACGTCTGAACCTCTAGACGACTGGCTTTCGGCTAATCGTGGTTGGGTGCTGTTGGTGGTGTCTATATAACTTGTATCTGTATAACCAGTGCGCGTCCGTAAAGTTAGCGTTACCTGATGATATATCAGTGATGCTGTCATGCCAGCGATTGCGGCTAATGGTAACAGAACGGCTATTCCTCGGGTCCGCCACTGTTGATAAATAGCCGTACGTTGACTCAGCTGCACGAACCTTTGGGCCAATGTTGAAAGTTCTGGTGAGTATGCTGACAAGAACGGATTAATATCCTTTAAGTACTGTTGCCCTAATAAATAATCTGGGCATTTAGATTCTCCACGAGAATGCCAGATCCAGGCGCGTTCTTCGATATCGCGTCGCTGTCTGAGCATATTACGGTCAGTATTTAACCACTGACGCAATATAGGCCAATCCGATACTAAGGATTTATGGGCTAGTTCTATCGTTTCTTCAGAGGGGATAGACGTTTCAGGGCGATGAGTGATCAGACTGGTATTCGAGCTTTGAGGAGTATGGGTTTTCCAGACTGCCGTAGCTCTTATACGACCTTCTCTTTGCGTCGAAAAATCTGGTTTATCTGACACGATGAGTCTCGCGGCAAGTAGTTTATGCAAAACTCGTTCAATCGTATCATTGGGAAAGTCTTGGTTAACTAATTCAGATTTACGAGCCCGACGACACTGATCGAGACAGCCATCACCCAAATTGCATAGAGACATCAGTATTCGCTTCGCTACGGCTTGTTCTTCTAACGATAATGCTTGATAAAAAGCGGTTGCTTTGCTAGTTAACATCGTAGAGAGACGTCCTAACTTCATATAGCTATCTAACAGAATACAAGGCCCTCCTTTACTGTAGGTGGGAGTTCGATGTTGCCAAAGCTCGTGTAGCGTACTTTGTAGTAAAGCTAATTCACCGGGTGCGCCCGTCAGATCTAAAGTCAGGTTATGGACTAGGTGTGGATCTATTTTAAGGCCCAATTTCTCTGCCGGTTTTTCAATGACGTCTCGAATCGCTTGATAATTCATCGGGGGGATGACAACTTGACTATGCTCAACTAGAGCAAATAGCTCAGGATATGACATCAAGTTGTCAAGGGCATCTGAACGGAGACTGATAATGATACCTAGAGCGAGAGAAGAACATCGTAGTGCTGTGATTAAGACATTGATAATTTGGTATCGATCTTGTTGAGCTTTAAGATCCGTCGTTGGAATTAACAGCTCCTCGAACTGATCAATAACAAGCCATAGTTTTGTGGCAGTTGGTTGTTTGAGTAATGCTGCAGTTGCTAGGTTGACTAGCCCTGTGGATTCATGTTGCAGGAGTTCTTCCGCCTGGGATAGCTGGTTAGCGATATCTACCTCTTGCTGAGCGATAGTAAACGCGGTTGCCAAGTTCTTTAAGGGCTGTGCCCCAAGAGCCACATAGCGTATTAACCAATGCTTACTGTCTACAATATCTTTACCTGTAGATAATCGTGGTATTACGCCAGCTCGTAGCAACGATGTCTTTCCACTACCCGATGCTCCTACAACGGCACAGACATTTGATTGCTGCAATGACTGGAATACATTCTGTATCAGAGTCTCTCGACCAAAGTAATAATCAGCATGCTTTTCCTCAAAGGGATGAGGGCCACGATAGGGACAAAAATTAAAACTATATTGTTTTAATCGTGAGATAACGGAGATACATTCTGATTTAGGATGTGAACGCTTTGATGGTTGGGTGATAACAATTTCGCTACCTCCTTGTTCAAAGAGTGGTTGTTGAATCTCATTTCTGAGTCGATTAGTAATAGAGGCTACTAAATCAGTACTGGTAACACGATCACTATCGCTCTGTTGAGGGAGTAAACCAGAAATAACAGCTTGGGTAAGAACACTGTAGTCGCTATTGAGCGATTCATAGGCTTCCTCATACTCACGGGATGCTGCTATAAATAAGTAGCTTTGTCCATCCCTACCCTGTCCTGCTTCATCTTTTAGAGACAGAAACTCACCACTATGGCAACAGTCTAAAATAATGATAATTTGACGTACAGGACTATGCTTGATCAAACGTCGTAGCCAGGATAACGATATTCCACTGTTGGAGATATTGGGTTGAGTATCACTGGCTGCTAAATATCCCTCTCGTATACCTATCTCACGCTGAAGACCATGGCCTGAAAAATAGAAGAAAACAGCCTCAGGAATGTGATCTCCTTTTGGTAGTAGAAGCCGTACTAAACTCGCCTCAAGTTGTTGGGCGGATACTAATGTCTGTTGCCCTATCTGAGGTCGTTGGTCTTGAATGATTTCAGGCAACCTCCGTACCCGAAAATCTCCATAAGTTTCTAATAAATTCGCGATGCCCTCAGCGTCTTTAGCGGCGGCTTTTAGCCTGGGCAGGGCTTGATATTGATTGATTCCAACAATAAGCGCATCCCGTGACATAACCGATATATTTGAGTGAGCATTGAGAAGGCGTCATCACGGTTCTGAAATACAGAATTATGTAGTCGCCAGCTAGATTGTAGATATCTGATGAGAGAAGACTATAAACGCATGAATTTGAAGGCTAAAAATGACAACATCAGCAGTGACTGATGTATTTTGCAATCAAAGAAACATTATTAGAGAGCACCCGAAAAATTCCATACTGAGCTATTTATAAACAGCTGCCGTAATCTTCAGCTCGGGTTGTTTCATCTTCAACATACTAGAAGTTTTTGCGGATGGGCTAGAGGGGGCAAACCCTCCCCTAGGTAATATCAAAGAGAATAGATACGTCGCCCTTTATAGGCCTCCATAAAAACCCGTAGAGATTTTGTTGAACCAACAAAAAAAATTGATTCAATACTTTTGAAAAGCCGTATCTTTACTTAAAAGACAAAAAATACTTATTGTTAAATGCTAGAAATTTTAAGGTTGACTTTTTTGAGATAAGTAAGAAAAATGCAGCTAATTAATTTTTGTTGATGCACATCAGCATATTGGCGTATTCTCGATCAGCGATTTTCAGCAAAACTAGTTAGGGAGACTGTTTAGATACTCTGGTGATTTGAATTTAGACACGCAAAACTGTAGTTATGCTTACCCTTGAAATTATGAAAATAGTTAGAAACCCAAGTGATATTTATACTTCTTGGATTTCTGGCAGACTATCATATATAAAATTGTGAGACTGTAATTTTACTGGATTACTATGACTCTAGAAGACCTGCTCAAATATCATATAGATTGCTATAGATAATTTAATTGCTTTGGAAAGCTCTTTGCTTGAAAAGTCAGAGCCTCTATAAGGTTTAAAGACGTTTAGATGATTTTGTAAGAACATTGAAATCTTTTTTTAGATAACCTAGGTTGTTTATGTGAGAGCATATTCCTAAAAGTGCTGGAAAACTTTGGTGTAGCTTCATCTAAAAATATTGACTAGTTGTATAGATCGGTTCATTCTTTGAGTCCACAGCAGTAACTCTTAAGGTTTGGGGGATAAATCGTTTTCTGGTTAGCGAGTGTCGTATTCATCGTCTCTGTGCTGTAGGTAGGATATATCAATTAAATTTATGACTGTGAGGAACAAACTTACATAACAAGTTTTCTAAAGAAGTAACTTGGTTCATGGGGCGAGATGTTGGAGAAAGATGATTGCGATGTAGAGAGTATTCAGCTGGATGGGCTGAAGCTTTGCCTCTAGTGCAAGATGGCTTCAAATGAATTGTTGAATTGTTTGAGGCCATTGATTGTGCAAGGCTTTCGGGCGTACAGAACACAGAATTATTTAGGTAAGCTTATATGTCACAAGAGATGTTGGAATCTGCTATAGACGCGGTCAGGATTGGGCAGTTCCATGAGGGAATTAGTGGATTGAAATATGTTGCGTCTCAAGTCCGTCCACCAGATAAGCTTTATTACTCAGCTAATATTTGGTTGGTGCGGGCTTATAAAGAGAGTGGACAATTGCCTGCAGCAATTAAATTATGTCGTCAGTTGGCAACGAGTTCCCATCCTAGAGTTAAAAACTGGGCTCAGCAGGCATTGCCGGTTCTACGTCAGCCAGCTGTTCGTGATCGTTTGAATATGTTCTAAGGGGTTGAGAGAATTTGGGAACCTTATTTGACAACTTTGCTTGAATAGTTCCATCGTGGCTATGGCAGACTGGAGTCTATTGTTTTAATCCAGGTCTAAGCAGCTAAACTAGGTTAGCGTGTGTTGGAATTGTTGAAGGCCTTAGTCGTCAGGGGGTGCCATGTATCTGCTATCGGTTGCCCTTACTAATTTTAAGACTCATCGCGATCGCAACTTTGAGTTTCAACTGGGGACGAATGCTATTTGTGGTGCCAATGGTGCCGGTAAAACTAGCATTCTAGAAGCAATTGCCTGGACACTCTTTAATTATCGGGGCAGCTATAGGCAAGAAGACTTGATTCGTAATGGCAGCGGTAGTGCTCAGGTAAGGGTTGCCTTTGTTTCTAGCTATGACAGTCGTACCTATGAAGTAGAACGCTGTACCAGCAAAGGCTACACTATTTTCGATCCTCAGTTGGAGGCCCGCTTAAACTACAGTCGTATTAAAGATGAGGTCGAGCCCTGGCTCCGGCAGCATTTGGGTGTACCGCTGGGCACAGACTTAGGTCAGCTATTTGCGAACACAATTGGAGTGCCCCAAGGCACGTTTACTGCCGATTTTTTGTTGAGCCCTGAAAAGCGAAAGCCTATATTTGACAGTGTGCTCAAGGTGGAAGAATACCGCCGAGTTCATAAGGATTCTAACGGGTTGCGCCGATACGCTGAGGCTCAAGTAGACCTGCGTAAAACTCAACTGCAGCAGTACGAGGAGCAGCTGTTATCGTGGGATGCTCTACAGACTAAATATGCAACTATCACCCAGGATATTGGGATCGGAGAACAGCAGTTGGAAAAGCTGCAACAAAATCTGGCTCAGCTGCAGACTCAAAAGGAATCTCTCATCATTCAGACACAAAAAATCCAAACGCTACAACAGCAGCAGCAACAGCAAAGGTTGCAGTTAGAGGCTAAGCAGCAAGCTTACGCTGTGGTCGAACAGACGCGGTTACGCTCTCAGCAAGCCAAAGAGCTATGTCAGACCCATGCTGGTGCCTATCGTTGCTACTTAGATGTAGAGGAAAAGCTCAAAGCGCTAACTCAGCAGAATCAGCAACGTCAGCAACTCTTAAGGCAACAGCAAATTCAGCAGCAGAGACTTGAGCAGCAAGCAGAGACTGTAGTTCGTTTGCAGGTGCAGCTAGAGCAGCGGGATCAATTTAGAGACCGTGTTTTGGAGTTAGCATCTCAATGTGCTCATCAAGAGCGCTTAGAGTCAGAACGGAGCGAGCTGGTGCAGCAACAGCAGTTACTCATTCAGTTACAAACCCGTCGTCAGGGCTTACAGGATAACTTAACAAGACTACGGCAAGAGCTTAAACAAGCAGAGCACGATCTCCAGGCACTAGATGCTCTGCAAAACGACGTTGATCAAATTCCCCTGCTGGAGCAGCAGCAGCAGCGTTGGCAACAACAGCTGAGCCGGGTTGAAGCGGCTCAACAATTTGATGCGGAACTACGGCAACTGGTCACTAGCTATCGCACCCAATCTGTAGATCATGATCGGCAAGTACAGTCGGCCCTCAGGGCCCTCAGCGATTTGCAAGGCAGCTTACCCCTACTATCTAGGGATTTTATTGTGCAGTTACAAGGTGCGATCGCAACCGGACAGAGCTTAAGTCAAAGCACACTGGTAGCGTTAGAAAGTATTCTGAGCGATCTGTCTGCACAGGTAGACACCGCCCAACTGAAACGCAATTTGAAAATTGGTCAGACTGAGTTGACTAAAGTTTACGGTTACCAGGCTCAGCTAAATACTCGAGAACGATTGCAAAAAACAGCTACAAAACTGACAGCTCAGCAGCAACAATACCAACTCGATATTACGAAGCTGGACGAACAGCTCGCACACAGAAAAAAACTGGACCAGCGCTTGACTGCATTAGAACAAGCCATCACTGAGTTAGGTGATCCCAGAGGACGTCGCCGGGTGCTGCAAGAACAGCTCAAGACGGTAGCGAATGTGGAAACTGAGTACGAGCTTTTACAGACTAGCCGCCAAACCCTAGAAGCTACCCTTGCTGATTTGACCAGTCAACTGACCAGCTTTACGGACGTCGATACAGAAATTTCTCAACAACAACAATTACGCCAGGACCATCAGCAGGGCTATTTGGCCTATGTTCAAAATGAAAAAGATGCTCAAAAATTCGAGCAGCTCAGTGCAGATCTCGTGGCAGCTGCCCAGATAGTGGCCAAGCTGACTCAGCACAGTCAGGTGCTGACGATAGAGCTAAAGCAGCTTTCAATTAATTTTGATCCTCATATGCTGCAGGGGGTAGAAAAACGCTACGAGGAGGTTAAATCAGAGTGCGATCGCATCACCGGAAGTCTGCCTCAACAGCGAAAGCTACAAGCAGAACTAACGAGTCAGCTTGAAGCCCTACAGCAGGTAGCCGAAAAACGAGATCAAACTCAAGCTGACCTCAAACAAAAAGAACGAGTCAAACGCTTTATTAATTTTGCTCGTAAGGCTTATAAAGAAGCCGGCCCCCGGATTACCGAACGCTATGTACGAGGAATTTCGCAAGAGGCCGATCGGCTGTTTCGAGAACTTCTAAATCGACCCAATGTGGCACTAGAGTGGACCCGTGACTATGAAATTCTGGTGCAAGAAGGTGGTAATACTCGTCGATTTATAAACCTTTCAGGAGGCGAACAAATGTGTGCAGCCTTATCTGTACGCCTAGCCCTGCTCAAGGTCTTGGCTGATATTGACATTGCTTTTTTTGACGAACCCACCACAAATATGGATCGCCCGCGTCGAGAGAGTCTAGCCGAATCGATTTCTCGTCTTAAAACATTCAAACAACTTTTTGTGATTAGCCATGACGACACATTTGAGAAAGTAACTGAGCATGTGCTGGTTGTTGAGCGCGAAGATTAGTCGCAATTAACTTGGCTTAGATATGACTGTTCGGCAGAAACTACACCGTAGATAGCTGGACCCCCTATAAACAGAGCTGATTCAAGATAAGCAACCTTGAATCAGATTGCTGCTGCCATAAGTTTTTCTTTTGCTTTTAATTGAGATTTATAAATCAAAAATATAGGAGTTCTAACCCTATTTATTGGTAGACTTTAATCAATGATAAAAAAGAATTGCATTTATTAAAGTCAATTCTTGTCTGACATTCAATCCAGATCAAATTTCTGATTAGGTCAGACTCTGACTCTTGTTGGGAGATGCTGGATACTGTTTCTGCCTAATGTCTTTGGGTTAGGGAGGTATGCCGGTAAAAGTCTTAGCTTGACTAGGTGAGGTGCTTCAAAGTGCAGATTACAAACAAAGTTCATTTTCGAAATTTACGCGGTGACCTCTTCGGAGGCGTCACCGCTGCCGTTATTGCCCTACCTATGGCCCTGGCCTTCGGTGTTGCCTCTGGTGCAGGTGCAGCCTCTGGTTTATGGGGAGCCGTACTCGTTGGCTTTTTTGCCGCCCTGTTTGGTGGTACACCCACACTGATTTCCGAGCCCACAGGTCCAATGACAGTTGTGATGACAGCTGTCATTGCCAACCTAACGGCAGCAAACCCGGAAACCGGTATGGCCATGGCTTTTACCGTGGTGATGATGGCCGGTGTATTCCAAATTATTTTTGGTGCCTTACGGCTGGGCAAGTACGTCACAATGATGCCCTACACCGTGATATCCGGCTTTATGTCCGGTATCGGTATCATTCTGGTGATTTTGCAGCTAGCCCCATTTCTAGGACAGGCGAGTCCTAAGGGTGGCGTAGTTGGTACACTGCAGTCTATTCCTACACTGCTAGCCAATGTGCAACCAGCGGAGACATTCCTAGCAGTGCTTTCCGTTGCCATCATTTGGTTTATGCCCGCTAAAATCAAGCGGTTGGTTCCACCTCAACTAGTTGCGCTAATCGGCGGCACAATCATCTCCTTGATTTTGTTCCCTGATTTAGACATTCGTCGTATCGGTGAGATTCCTATGGGTTTCCCACAGATGCAGGTTCCTACATTCAGCGCTGATCAAATGCAGCTGATGCTCGTAGATGCAGCGGTTCTCGGTATGCTGGGTTGTATTGACGCGCTGTTGACGTCTTTAGTTGCTGATAGTCTGACTCGGACTGAGCATAACTCTAATAAAGAGCTGATTGGTCAAGGTCTTGGTAACTTGATGTCCGGTCTATTCGGCGGTATCGCTGGGGCAGGTGCCACCATGGGTACCGTTGTCAACATTCAAACTGGCGGTCGTACAGCTCTTTCTGGTTTAACTCGTGCTTTTATTCTGCTGATTGTCATTCTTGGCGCGGCTAACCTGGCTGCCACTATTCCCCTTGCGGTTCTTGCCGGTATTGCCCTTAAAGTAGGTATCGACATTATCGACTGGGATTTTCTAAAGCGAGCCCATCAGATTTCCATCAAAGGCGCGCTAATTATGTATGGCGTTATTGCCCTGACGGTTTTAGTAGACCTAATTGCAGCTGTTGGTATCGGTGTCTTTGTTGCTAACATCCTGACGATTGAGCGGATGAGTGAGCTTCGTTCTGAGTCGGTTAGAGCCATCACTGATGCAGATGATGCGATTCGATTGGATGTGGATGAAAAGCGCTGGCTTGATGAAGGTAACGGTCGAGTGCTGTTGTTCCAGCTGGGCGGCCCTATGATTTTCGGAGTTGCTAAAGCAATTTCTCGTGAGCATAATGCTGTCGGTGAGTGTGATGCGATTGTCTTTGACCTGGGTGATGTACCCCATCTGGGCGTCACCGCTTCTCTAGCGTTGGAAAGTGCGATAAAAGAGGCTATAGAGAAAGAGCGTGATGTCTACATTGTTGGTGCGGCCGGTCAAACCAAGCGTCGCCTCTCGTCGCTTAATGTCTTCGATTTAATTCCGTCCAATCATTTGTTGATGGATCGATCTGAAGCTTTGAGACAAGCTGTCTTGAAAATCTATCCAACAGCTACTGCCCTGGAGTCTGCATCATCTGTCGATGCCTCGTCTAAAATCTCCGGCTAATGTGACAGTTTCTGTGAGGATTATGCAATCTTATCTCTTGCTCTTCCTTGCTTTCATCGTGACCGTTCTAGGCTATCGGCTACATCATTTAGATGAAGTGCATGCGATGGCTCTCTATAGCGTCGGTTTGTTGAGCGGTATCTGGGGATTCTCCCTGGTGCCTAGTACGGTCCAACTAACTATTGGCGCTCTTGCCATTGGTTGGTTACAGATTGGAAGTCTCCAGAAATAGAGCGCTTTAAAAGCCCCCCTTAAAGACCCTTTGAAATTCTGAAGTTAAGAGAAATTTATTCATGTTTTTCAATAGCATGTCGAATCTCACTCTTGAACATATGATTGATGTCTGGCCTAGCTCTCCGTGGGCTATTGCAGAAATATCACCAGCTGAATGTAGCCCCTTTATTCTGATTGGTGTACTCCTTAGCCTGATTACGGTCTACGTAACGAGTAAACTAGGTGGTGAAGTCTCCAAGCGGCTTGATTTACCACCCGTATTGGGTGAGTTGGTCGGTGGTGTTGTTGTCGGTGTTTCAGCCTTTCATCTCCTGATGTTTCCTGAAACTGGAGCTGTTGTTGCCGACTCTCTAATTGCCCAAGTAATACAGTGGATGGGCAACCTGGATGCAGAGTCAGCAAAGCATGTTTTTGAAAGTCAGAGTGAAGTAATTTCAGTACTGGCTGAATTGGGTGTTATTGTTCTGCTGTTTGAGATTGGTCTAGAGTCTGATTTGCGTGAGTTGAGTAAGGTGGGTGCCCAGGCAGCGATAGTCGCTGTCGTGGGTGTAGCGGCTCCCTTTTTGTTGGGTACCGTTGGTTTGGTTACTATTTTTCATTCACCCATTATTCCTGCGATTTTTGCAGGGGCTGCTCTAACTGCAACTAGTATTGGCATTACCTCTAAAGTCTTATCTGAGCTGGGACATCTAAAGTCTACCGAAGGGCAAATTATTGTTGGAGCTGCTGTTATTGATGATGTGTTGGGCATCATTGTGTTGGCCGTTGTGGCAAGCTTGGCTAAAACTGGTGAGGTGGATTTGCTGAATGTCGTCTATCTAATCATCAGTGCCAGTGCCTTTTTGATCGGTGCCATCTTACTGGGTAAGTTTTTCAACACAGGCTTTATTTCCATTGCTGATAAGTTGCAAACTCGTGGCGCATTACTGATCCCTGCTTTTACGTTTGCGTTAGTAATGGCTTGTTTGGCAAGCGTCATCCATTTAGAGGCTATCCTAGGAGCTTTTGCTGCCGGTCTGGTCTTAGATGAGACTGATAAACGCAATGAGCTAGATCAGCAGGTGATACCCATCGCTGATATTTTAGTGCCTATCTTTTTTGTCACAGTGGGTGCTAAAGCTGATTTAAGTGTCTTAAATCCCATGGTTGCTGAAAACCGCGAGGGGTTAATTATCGCTACTTTCCTGATATTGGTAGCTATTGTAGGCAAGGTGGTTACTGGTTGGGCTGTCTTTGGTAAGACGGAAGTAAACCGTTTGGCTATCGGGGTAGGTATGATTCCTCGCGGTGAAGTAGGCTTAGTCTTTGCCGGTATTGGGTCTGCTAGTGGTGTTTTGGATCGTCCTTTAGAGGCAGCTATTATTGTGATGGTGATTTTGACTACATTTCTGGCTCCTCCACTATTACAGGTAGTCCTCAAAGACTCCGCTGTGGAGGTTGATGCGAACGAGCCATTGCCTGTTGTGGAGTAGTTTTTCTTATCAAAGAGATAAAGTATTGAGCTGTGATAAGTACTATTTGACAAAACTGTTCAGCTTCAATCACCCTTAAGATTAGGAACTCTAACGGAAAGCAAATCCCGTCGCCTGGTTGTTTATACGAAAGCGATGGGATTTCAACAGTCCTAATTGAGTTAAAAGTTTAGTCTGTGAGTTTGTTCGATATCTAAATCAATGATTGCTGTTCTTGAAGCCTGTGTTTTTGCAACAGTCATGGGTGGTTTTTTTGGCATTATCCTGAAAAAAAACCTAATGATGAAGATTCTCTCCATGGACGTAATGAGTACTGGGGTCATTGCCTGCTATGTATTAGTGGCATCCCATAGTGGTTTGTTTACACCCATTTTAGAAGCTGGGCTGGAAACCAATGAGGGAACAAGGTCTGTGGCCTATGCCGATCCGGTGCCTCAGGCTGTGATTCTGACGGCAATTGTGATTGGATTCTCGATTCAAGCGCTGATGCTGGTAGGGGTGATGAAGCTATCTCGGGATAATCCAACTTTAGAAGTCTCTGAGATTGAAAGGAGCAATACGCCATGAATCTGCTCACGATTGTGTGGATTGCTCTACCACTGTTTCTGGGGTTCAGCATCTATCTATTACCTAAGTTTGATCGCTATCTTGCGATCGCAATTACCCTTGCATCAACCATCTATGGCCTAACTTTAATCCTGAAGTCAGAGGTTTGGGAACTCCAGCTATTAGATAACTTTGGCGTCACGCTCGTTGCCGATTCGCTGAGTGGTTATTTTATTTTAGGTAATGCTCTGGTGACCGCTGCTGTAGTGCTCTACTGCTGGAGGCAAGAAAAATCGGCTTTCTTTTTTACTCAGTTGACGGTGCTACACGGCAGTGTCAACGCCGTCTTTATCTGTGCTGACTTTATTAGTCTATATGTAGCACTTGAGGTGATTGGGATTGCGGCTTTTTTGCTGATTGCCTATCCACGCACAGATCGGGCGATCTGGGTTGCGCTGCGCTACTTGTTTGTCAGCAATACAGCCATGCTGTTTTATCTGATTGGAGCGGTGCTGGTGTATCAGTCGGCTGGCTCGTTTGCCTACGTGGGGCTACAGCAGGCTCCCAACGATGCGATCGCGCTGATCCTTTTAGGACTGCTCACCAAGGGCGGCATTTTTGTATCAGGCCTATGGCTTCCCCTCACCCACTCTGAATCAGAAACACCTGTCTCAGCAATGCTGTCAGGGGTTGTTGTCAATACAGGTGTATTTCCACTGGTACGCTGCGCGCTGTTGGTAGACGATATTAATCCCATCCTCCGATTATTTAGCGTAGCGACAGCATCGCTGGGGGTAGGGTATGCCATTTTTGAAAAAGATACCAAGCGCATGTTGGCAGCAAGCACAATTTCTCAATTGGGATTTGTCTTGGCAGCGCCTGCAGTAGCTGGACTCTATGCTTTGAGCCATGGCTTAGCTAAAGCAGCTCTGTTTTTAACAGCCGGAAACTTACCTAGTCGGAGTTTTCAAGTATTACGCCAAACACCGATTCGACCATATGTTTGGGGGATTCTAACAGCGGCAAGTCTGTCTATTGCTGGGATACCTTTGTTGTCTGGATTTGGGGCTAAGACGCTGACGCTAAAGACCGCTGTTCCCTGGCAATCAGCTACATTGACCATAGCAGCTGTGGGTACCGTCATTGCATTTTCTAAGTTTATTTTTCTACCGGTTGCCAGATTGTCAGACTCAGGTAAAGAAACATCCTCTGGTTTTTGGCCAGCTGTCCTCCTGTTGATCGGTGGTCTGATGGTTGCTAACAGTTTCTCTCTTGAAACCTATACATCTGGCAACATTCTTAAAGCATTGCTTGTACTAACTATAGGATGCTTGATCTATGGTGTTTTTGTAAGGCATCTCAAGCTTGAGTTGCCTCGTGTCGCCGAGCAATTTGAGCACCTTATTGGTGCGATGAGCCTAATGTTGGTGTTGTTATTTGGGATGGGGCTGGTGTAATGAGTATTCCAGATTTACTGCTACGCCTGACAATTTGGTTTTTGCTCACGGCTGATCTCAGCCCAGCAAATATAGCGATTGGTATCTGTGTATCCTTGTTGATACCTCGTCGTTATACCGTGCCTAGAGCTTGGAAACAATGGCTAAAGGAGTGGCTGTGGGTTTTATGGAAAATAGTTTTAGCTATTCCCCAGGCTTATTTTGAAGCATTTGAAATCATGGTGCGGCCCCATAAGCGAGAAACTATCACATTAGAACGGGTAGGCTCTCATCGCACCCCTGGTTTAATCTTTTTAGATATCTTTTTGATTACCTTTACACCTAAAACGATTGTGCTCAAATATCGTGAAGAAGGTTGGTATGCGGTACATCAGATTGAACGGAGAGAGGGGCAATGAATGGAATTTTATTAGCAATGATTGGTGCTTTACTCATTCCAATCTATGAGGCTTGGCAAGACGATGACATTTGGCAAACAATGTTGGCGTTTGCCAGTATCGCCACTAAGACATCCATCATGATTTTAGTGATTTCTGTCTTGCGTGATGATTGGATGATTGGGGTGGTAGGAGTACTAATTTTGAGTGTTGGTAATGCCGCTTTAATGTTGTTGGCCCATGTGCTCAAAAGGATGAATGAACTATGATAGATGCCTTTGTAAATGCCATAAGCTATGGCTGTATTGGAGTTGGCTTAGTTTTCTGGTTTTGGGGTACACTGCCGCTCTTAGGTCACCGCTCAGTACTCTATAAGCTACATAGCTTATCTGTTTCTGATACTCTCGGTTCTATGAGTATTATTATGGGCTTGTTGCTCAAAATTCCTCGGGAGTGGCCGCTGCTGATATTAGCGCTGATTTCGCTCTCTATTTGGAATACCGTCTTGGGTTACGTCTTGGCCTACTGCTCAAGCGGAGATAGTTATGACTGAAGATATCTATACGATTGCAATTTTAGCTTTGCTTCCTCTGACGGCCGGTATGTTGGTCTCACAGGTCAACCCCTACCATGCACTTGTTATTCGCGGCATCTTAGGTGCCGTTGCTGCTTTGGTTTATGCTCTTTTTGGGGCTGCTGATGTGGCCCTAACTGAGGCGTTGGTAGGTACGATGTTGTCCATCACCCTGTATGCTGTTGCTGTGCGCTCTTCTATGAGTATGCGATTGGGAATTGTTGAGACAGATAATAATCCTGTTTCTACCTATGAAACATTTTTTGCCTCTCTCCGTAGTCAGCTGAAAAACAGTCACTTACGTTTGGAAATTGTCCCCTTTCCTCAGGAGGCTGCTCTGCAAACAGCACTGGCAAACAAAGAAATTCATGCCACCTTTACTGATCCAGAAACACAGCTTTCTACAGTTCCTGCGAACTTTGCGCACTCTTCTGGTTGTTTGAAAGTTCGCGTTCGTCGCCTCTATGAAATTTTATTAGGTAGTCTATCCAACGACTCTGTGGACCTGCGATTTACGGACGTAGACGACATTGATTCACCAATAAGAAAATAGCTATGAAGTGGATTTATATTGTTGCTGGAATTGCTCTATATATTAAGATGCTGGTTTTTCCAAATCCAGCTACTGATACAGTTGAGCTATCTGCCGTTGAGCTGATTGTGCAGGATACCGGTGTCTCCAATGCTGTGTCAGGCATCATTTTTAGAAATCGTCTTTACGATACGATTTTTGAAGTTGTTGTTTTCACTCTAGCAATTATGGGTGCGCGTTTTCTGCTAGCAGATGAACAACCATCATGTACCATCTACCAGTTTACCGATCACCCATCAGTTGTATTGGCGCGGTTAGGGGCAACAATTGCAGCCTTAGTGGGTATTGAGTTAGCAATTCGGGGACATCTTAGCCCAGGTGGAGGATTTGCGGCAGGTGTCGCAGGAGGAACAGCTATTGGACTCATTGCGATTACCTCTTCGCCAAAATGGATGGAAGCTATTTACAAACGTTGGGGGGCAGCTATCTGGGAAAAGGTGGCAGTGCTTGTATTTATTGTATTAGCGGTGCTCTCACTAATCGGTATTGCTTTACCCTACGGCCAAGTCGGAACATTAGTCAGTGGAGGTTGGATTCCGTTGCTCAATGTTCTAGTTGCAATCAAAGTGGCATTAGGCTCGTGGGCAGCTATTTTGACGTTTATTCGTTATCGAGGGTTGTTATAGTTTGGCTATTTGTTTGGGGCTATGTGTTGTTTGATGAGTTCAAATAATGCTCTCATACCCATCGCTTCTCCTCCTTCGGGGCGGCCAGGTAAGCTGCGGAGGTTATAGGCCATTAGATCTACATGAATCCAAGGAATATCTGGCTGGACAAATTCTTGTAAAAACAAAGCTGCGGTAATGGCACCACCGTAGGAACCACTAGCGATATTATTCATATCAGCGACTGGGCTATCTAGCATGGAGCGATAGGCACTGTGTAGGGGTAAATTCCATAGGGGGTCGTCTACGGTTGTTCCTGCCTTCAGGAGTGTTGAAGTAATTTGGTCATCGTTGCAGAAAAAGGCGGGTAGCTCTGTGCCTAGGGCAACGCGGGCAGCTCCCGTTAGGGTGGCACAGTCAATGAGTAAATCTGGATCCTCACTACTGGCTTCCCATAGAGCGTCAGCGAGTACGAGACGTCCTTCAGCATCGGTATTGCCGACTTCGATGGTCGTGCCTTTGCGCGAGGTCAAAATGTCTAAAGGGCGGAGCGCATTGCCAGCAATGCTGTTTTCCACAGCTGCTACGAGGACTCTTAATTTAACGGGTAACCCGATTTCCATGATCATCTGCGCTAGGCCTAAGACCTGGGCTGCGCCTCCCATGTCTTTTTTCATGAGACGCATGCCTGTGGCTGATTTGACGTCAAGTCCGCCACTGTCAAAGCAAACGCCTTTGCCGACTAGGGTGATTTTGGGCGCGTCTGGATTTCCCCAATGCAAATCCATGAGCCGGGGCGCGCGCGTGCTAGCCTTGCCTACAGCGTAGATCATGGGATAGTTTTCGATGACCAAGTCGCCGCCAGCAATAACGTTTAACTTTGCTTCGTAACGCTCTGCCAAACTGCGTGTTGTTTCTTCCAGCTGCTCGGGCCCCATGTTATTGGATGGGGTAGTGACGAGGTCACGGACTAAATAGGTTGCTACTGTTGCTGCTTTAGCGTAGGTTACGTCTGAGTTTTCGGGTATTCGTAGGGTTGCAAGCGGACCAACTTTATTAAGTTTATATCGGTCAAAGCGGTAGCTACCCAGTTGCCAACCTAGATAGAGTTGGGTGGCGGTATTTATGGAAAATGTATCGGCTAAGGCGTAAGTGCCTGTTGGTAGGGCTTTGGGTAAATCGGCTAGGGTCCATATATCTAGTTTGTCGGGGCGACCCACCATCACTTTGCTGATTTTGCCTGTTGTATCGGGTACTAGACAAAAGGTGCCAGACTGACCAGAAAACCCGGAGGTTTGGCACCAGGCAACGCTGTCAGAATGGTCGTTCTGGAGTTCCTCTGCATTGACTAGGTAAATTGCGATCGCATCTGACAAGGGGAACCTCCGCGTGTTCAAAGACACTTTCTCAAACGAGTTTAGTTTGACTTATTACTGTCGACAACTGTGTACTATCTGAGCATTATTTCAAGAATTACACCTTAAAATTATCTATCTTTACGGGTGCTCAAATAAAGCTTGCTTGGCTTCAACGCCCTGACGACTAAAACAACCTTCTAGATGATCGTTCACGAGTCCCATTGCTTGCATAAAGGCATAGGCTGTGGTGGGACCAACAAAAGACCAGCCCCGCTTTTTTAAGTCCTTACTGAGGGCTATAGATTCAGGTGTTTTACTCAATTGAGAGAGGGTTGCATAGTCAAAACGGCTTGGACGTTTAGTGGGCTTATATTGCCAAAAGTAGGCGGCGAGGGAGCCCCATTCTTCTACTAAGTCACAGGCTTGTTGAGCATTGTTGATGGTGGATTCAATTTTACGACGATGGCGAACGATGCCAGCATTCTGCAATAGGCGTTCTACGTCTGCTGCTGTGTAACGAGCGACGACTTCGAATCGAAAATTGTCAAAGGCTGCTCGAAAATTATTTCGCTTACGTAGAATAGTGAGCCAGCTTAACCCAGCTTGAAATCCTTCCAAACAGATTTTTTCAAATAGCTGATTATCGTCTCTAACTGGATAGCCCCATTCATGGTCGTGGTAAGCCAAATATTCAGCATCATCACCAGGCCACCAGCAGCGTCTTTTCCCATCCGGTCCAGTAATGAGCCCGTCCATCATGTCATGCCTGCTGCTATATGTACCTGCCTACTATCTCTACCTACGGCTTTACTACGTACTCTCCATCAATCGCATCAACTCTCCCTTGAGCAGCCAATGCTTGATAAATCATTGCAGCAACCTCGGCACGAGTAGCGGGTTCATTTGGAGCGAGGGAATCCAGACTGGGGTGATTGACAACAATCGTTGCCTGGGTAGCCGCTGCCATTTTACCAATGGCCCAGCTGGGTATCTCAGCTGCGTCGGCATAACGCGCCACAATCCCTTGAGCATCCTCTGGAGTCGCCGAATTTATGCCTGTGACCAGTGCGGTCAACACCTGTGCTCTAGGTATGGGCAATCCTGGTTGGAAAGTTTCGTCAGGGAAGCCATTCATAAAACCTCTCTGAACGGCCTTATCGATTGCTTCTATGGCCCAATAATCAGCGTCAACATCAGAGAATGCGATCGCATCTTCTTGCTCATCTGAAGGAAAGGCTTGGGCAATGGCACTTGCTAACTGTGCTCGGGTCACAGGTTGATCAGGCGCAAACGTATCTTCAGACAATCCATCAATCACCAACCGCTCACTTAAGGCATCAATGTAGGGTTTAGCCCAATAATCGTCTGGAACATCCTGAAACCTAAGTGCTTCACGACTTGCCTCTAACGGTGCCTCGATTGTTGCAGGGGTAGCGGCGACATTGTCTCCTGACTCTGGCTGCTGTGCAGGCTGAGCTGATTGTTGAGGTGGGACCGGTACGGGCTGTGCTGGTATCGATGTTACTTGACTGGGCACTGACGGGCTGGTGGGTACAATCTCGGTGGCTTCCTTTAAAGATTCGCCAACATCTCCAAGAATATTACTAGCACCCGCTGCACCAAGAGCATTCCCTGTGCCAAAACCATCCTGCTCAGCTGCCGCTATGTCACTGTCATCATTCGCTGATTCCAACCGCGCAGCGCCGTCTAGATCGCCTATCAACGAAGGCGCACTATCTGGATTGAAAAGACCAACATTGCCAAATAAATTGACCCCTGACCGTGTCAGCCCCCAAAAGAGCACGCTACCCAAGGTTAAAAATGCTACGAAGACAGCGATCAGCTCATCATAATCAACCGACCGGCGACGGCTATTATTAATATCTGGGTCAGATGGAATTTGTGACACAGTTGACTCCCAATACCTATATAGGTCTGATCAAAATAATATATTTCCCATATAAAGATAAGACAGAAAAGGATGGATTTAAGCGTTATTACTTACATTTCTAAATTATTCTTTCTATTAGGCTCTTACGTAAGTGTTTGTTTTCTGACAGTGGGCCACTTGTGGGCCATTGCTTTTTTTGACCGATGATCGCGCGACTTAGAAAGCCCAAGCTACTTCCTCCTGTGCTAGCTCGTTATGCTCAGCATATGCTCATCGCATCGTTCCCTCTCTTAGGTTTGGGTGGCTGTGCAATGACGACGGGACAGCTCCCTACACTACAACCAGTGTCTGCTTTGGTGACCCACATCATGGCCAGAGCAGTGGCAGTTGATGCTTTAATCAGTCGATTAGAGCAGCGTTTAGATGTTACCCATCCTCTGGAAAAAGAAGAAATATCCATAGGTGGTTTGGGTCCCGTTAGGCTGGGAATGACGATTCAAGAAGCTGCAAATGCAGCCCAGGTTAGTTTTGTGATTGCTCCGCGAACTAAGTCTGAGGTGTGTCAGTATTATTTGCCCGAAGTCTATGATCCTGAGAAGGAAGCCCGGACAGCCTCAATTGATGGTATTGGCCTGATGGTGGTTAATGACCAGGTGATTCGAATTGATATTTGGCCGGGTAGTCCAGTTAAAACCCGTAGTGGTGTGGGTATTGGGGCTACTATTGAGGACGTTGAGACTGTGTACGATACGCAGGTAGACGTGACTCCCCATCCATACACTGATGGCAGTTATCTGACGTTGACCCCTGATGCGGCGAACAGCAATCTCTATACTCTAGTATTTGAGACCGATAGGGATGGCAAGGTGACACAGTTTCGGACGGGACAGTTTCCGGCGGTAACCTGGGCTGAGGGTTGTTCGTAAAAACGTTAAAACGTTATTGATCCCTAATGTCATCGGTCTAACCTTGATAGACTCATGGGGTCATCCGCTGCTGTCTGCTCCATGGTGAATCGGCTCGCCCAAAGTCAAAGTCTTTATTTGCGTAAACATGCCGACAATCCTATTGATTGGTGGCCTTGGTGTAATGAGGCACTAGAAATGGCCCGTCGTCAGGATAAGCCGATTTTTCTATCAGTGGGGTATTCTAGCTGCCACTGGTGCACAGTCATGGAAGGAGAGGCTTTTTCAGATGGTGCGATCGCAGCCTATCTGAATGCTAACTATCTCCCCATTAAGGTCGACCGCGAAGAACGCCCTGACCTCGACAGTATCTATATGCAGGCCCTGCAGATGCTAGTGGGCCAAGGGGGCTGGCCTCTCAACATTTTTCTATCTCCTGACGACCTAGTTCCCTTCTATGGCGGTACCTATTTTCCGATAGAGCCCCGCTACGGTCGTCCTGGCTTTTTAAAGCTGCTTGAGATTCTACGCAACCTTTACGACACAGATAAACCTAAAGTCGGTGCCGTCAAATCCCAAATTTTAGAAGCCCTACAGCAGTCCACACTGTTGCCTGCAGACGATAACCTCAGTGCTGAGCTACTAATGCGTGGGCTAACCGCCAGTGCCAAAATTCTGATTCCATCAGGGCAAGGCACGAGCTTTCCCATGATTCCCTATGCGCTCAGCGCTCTACGCTCGGTGAGTTTGGTAGAGCCCACAGCCGAGCTAAACCCTGAGCAAATCTGTCTACGTCGAGGCTTAGATCTAGCCCTAGGCGGCATCTACGATCACGCAGCCGGAGGCTTTCATCGCTATACCGTAGACCCCACCTGGACCGTGCCTCACTTCGAGAAAATGCTCTATGACAACGGACTGATCATGGAGTACCTGGCCGAGCTATGGAGTCAGGGGCACCACGAACCGGCTTTTGAGAGAGCAGTTGCTGGTACGGTGCAATGGCTTAAACGAGAAATGTGGGCAGGTTATTTCTACGCCGCTCAAGATGCCGATAACTTTGTCACTCCTGACGATGCCGAACCAGAAGAAGGCGCATTTTATGTGTGGCGAGAGACGGATTTACGAAACACATTAACCGATGCAGAATTTGCCGGTCTGTCTTCAGACTTTCACATCTCTGCCGAGGGAAATTTTGAAGGCAATATTGTTCTCCAGCGCCAGCGACCAGGTCAGCTTACCCCTGAAACAGAAGCAGCCCTGAAAAAGCTTTTTACTATTCGCTACGGTCAGTCTGAGCTAAATACTTTTGCTCCGGCCATAGATGCTGAGGCCGCTAAAAATACAGCTTGGCCAGGGCGTATTCCACCCGTAACCGATACCAAAATGATTGTCGCTTGGAATAGTCTGATGATTTCCGGCCTAGCCCGAGCTGCAGCTGTTTTTGGCCACACAGATTACTTAGAATTAGCCGTCCAATCAGCTCAATTTATCTTGAATAATCAATGGATAAACGGACGTTTACATAGACTGAATTACGACGGTACTCCATCCGTATTCGCCCAGTCCGAAGACTATGCCTTATTCATCAAAGCATTGCTCGATATTCAGCAAGCGAGTTTGGCATTGTTAGAGAGTTCAGCACAAGATTGGTTGGCCCATGCTAAGACTGTTCAAGCTGAGTTTGACCAGTGGCT
>JBCDFI010000001.1:0-121858 GCA_039178155.1 Cyanobacteria bacterium P01_H01_bin.105 | reverse complement strand
GTGGGTCTTATTTTTTCAAACTATGGTCCATCTAGATAGCCTCTACTGCTATAATCATTGACCGTTATGCCAACGTGGCTCAGTGGTAGAGCACTCGATTCGTAATCGAGCGGTCACGGGTTCAAATCCCGTCGTTGGCTTCCTAGGTTTCAACGATTTCAAGGCTTTTAGGCGACTTTGAGCGTTCCTGACAAAGCAGATATACCTAACATAAGTGACACAATTACTGGAAAATCTAGTCCAAAATTAGTCCACTCTTTGGACCGATTTTACTTATCTAAAGACCCGTAAAAAAGTTGCTCTGGCTATAGAGAAGGGTGTGAGCGTCGCCACAAAAATTACGCTGTCCCTGCTTCTAGTAGTCCCTGTTTGCCTTTTCAATGAAGATTCGTTGAACGGAGCATTACGCTTCAGCAGCTGCTGGAATGCGGTCTTTCCACCACCACTCTAATCCGATCCCGCTTTAAGCAGCCCGGCCACCCCTATCTTTTGGAACCTCTGATAAAACGTTTCCCCGGTCTCGGTAACCGCATAGGGCAAAAAGACCTCAGCCAGCTCAGCTTTCCCAGCCTCTATCTTGGCCATCTGAGCACGCACCCAGTCGTACTCAATTCGCCAGGATACTCTACGTGCCTGCGCCTCCGTGCAAAGGCCTGGTCGAACTTCCCTGTCCTTCTCCATAGCCTTAAGTACCCCTTGCCAATTACTGGTCAAACGGAAAGGCACGAACACCTGATTAATTTCGACCACAAACGATAAGGCCGAGGCCTCCCCACTATCGAAGTCAATCGAAACATTAAGCGCTCCGTTTCTCACAAGTAATTTCTGAATGTCGCCCAATGTTTTAAATGGGTCAACTTTAGTGGTGTAGTTTGCAATGCTCATTTATGAATTCCTCTTACTAGTAAGAGTGTCTTACCTGTATACGATTTCAAATCTAGCATAAATGTAAATTCAGTTGACATACTAGCTTACAAGTATGCTACATTTGAAATGCAAAAGGAGCCGGTACACAACAATAAATTAAAAACCTGCTATGCATTACATACAGCTGGAAATCAGTTGGGTGGACGATAACGGGTGTGAGCACTGTGAAGAAGTCTACACACTAGCCAACACTAGAAGTATTGAAGGAACCGAAGCTGGGGAAACTTTAGCTAGAAACTGCGCAAATGCTCACGCAGAATTGAGAGACTACTCGGTTTCTGAACAGGAGTACAGCTGGTGGACTAATGCGGTTAAACCTAGGAATATGGTATTTCTGGGTTTAAACGAAAATCGCTTGAGAGAACTCGCCAGGGCCATACCCAATCCTACTTTCAGCATTGGAGACATCGTTTTCATAAACCCGGAAGAAGGAGACCCTTACCCATCTGAAACACCGGGGCTGGTAATCGAGATCAGCTGCTATAACGATGGGCTAGAAACCGAAGAGGGGTCTCCTGTCTACTTCGCGTACAAAGTACAAGTTATAGATGAACCTCCTATAGAAGACAACGAATTCTTTGAAGGATTCTCCTATGACGAAGACTACTGTGTTTTTGTACATGAAGAGCAGATTGCCAAGTAAACGGTGCAAATACGCTCAACGCAACGTACTTAAAAAGTAAATAAAAGCTGTGAATCAAAATTCAAGACCAATATTTTTCACTTATCCGGAAGGAAGACACTGTCCAGAGCCTCTTCGTTACGCTATTCAACGTCTAGTAGGACTGGTCCCACCAAAAGACCTGGCCCCCTGGCTAGGATTAACCGCTTTCACTGAAATCGACGATGAAGGCGAGAGCTACGAAGAAACATGTCGGTGGGTAAATGAAAATGCTGAATACGTGAGCTGGTTCACGGGTGGCGGAGTTTTAGATGCTGCAGAATTGCTGGTTGAAAGAGCCTTAGAAACTGGAACTCTTCGGAGAAATGACGAAAGTGTCAGCGTCATTATCTGGTTCTCCCAAGAGTATGAGGGCTGGCTCTGTGCCGAATTGGAAGGTGATAAAAGCTACGGATTTTTAGTGCCTCCAAACTCCATTAAAGATTTTTTAGGAGACTTAGAAGAAGAAGTTCCCCTAGAAAAACTGAGCGATGATGAAGAACAGACTGCCTACTCCACCATGAGCAGAATGGTTTGGGAAGAATGGGCCGCAGCTCTCTATGAAGCAGGCGGCTGGGACAACTAATGAAAAATTTTACCGCCCATTTCCGTAGCTCTTTATAGTTGAAATAGTCATGATAGAAGCAATCATCGCCACTATGCCTGCAGGTGTATCAGCCTATCCTTCTGACATAGATTTCATAGAAGAAGGTATCGCGTGGAACGAGGAAAATGAGATCTTCACTGACGAGGAAGTATTCCAGCTCTTCAAGTTCTACTACCAAGTACAAAAATGGACATTGAAGGAGTTCCAATCTTGGCTGGACGAGGACGAACGCATAGATGATCTGAGTGAGATCGTTGGGGAAGAAAACGTAGAGAATGCGCTCATGCTACTACAGTGGATCTAAAGACATCTGGCCCTTCAAATCCACTGCAGCCTAGCAGATCAAGAACGCCGTTGCAGACCTGGAAACCCCCCATAGCGCAACACAGCATTTTCACCAAAGCGCAACTTGCAAGCTGCGATACTCTTAGAGCACTTGTCTTGCTTGGGATCCAAGGTTCGCTGATTCCCTAGAGTGTACCTCGCCTCGCCTGAGTAGCCACAGGTGTCAGGGTCACGGTATCGCCAAACACAATTTCTCAGGCAAATTCGAGCCGGAGTTTTCGCCCCATCAATATCGATAGGGTTCGCCAGCACAAACACCACCACTTCCCTAGGAATATGTTGCTCCCGGCGAGCAATCAAAAAGTCAGCGTGGGCAATGATCGCAGTGGGATCAGCTTCAGGTTGCCCATCAAGGTATCGCTTCTGAGTTCGAGTGATTCGAACTGAGGCCCCCTCCATATTGTCGTAGAGCAAGATGAGTCCTGTGATAATGCCATTCGGGTCTCCAACACTTAGCGTCGGCTCAGGTTGAGTGCCGTCACTGGTGAATTCGATCGAATCAACCTGAGCCGGTATCGGCTGATAACCTTTGTTACCAAACTGAATGCCGACGTGATTAGTAAAACGAAATTTATCAAAAGGCGAATCGGGGTTGTACCCCGACACCTCAAACAGATCAATGAAGGTATCTTGAGCTAGTTCCTGAAGATGTTGAACAGCGGGCATTGATCTAGAGCATACATTTGCTAAACTGTAGTCTAAGATTACAGTTTAGCTTATAGTGCCAATTCTCCTTTAATGCCAGCCCCAAGTTTCGTCCCTGGTATACCTGTTGTTTCTGACTGGAGTGGATACACCACTACAGAGGTTACTGGAAACTTGGAAAATTTTGGTCCTGTGTCGTCACAAAGTGAAGATAGACGACTCAGGCTTGGTGGCAGCACTACCCAGGATGGCCTCTATTTCATTGATATTGCCTTTCCTCAGGTGGATGCCACAAACACGATATGGCACACCTGGTTTGAAATACGAGCCAATGTTCACGAAGGAAAAATAAGCCTTCGAGATGCTTCCGATAATATTCGTACCTGGGACTTAGGGTACGAAACAAATTTTAGAACCGTAGATATTCTTTGGGATACTCGCAATACTAACTACGTAGATACCGGTCCAGGGACATTTGATATATCTCAAGTTGTAGCAATTCGCTACAACTTTACAGCCCGGTTCAACGGAAACTTCAACAATGGGTTTTTCCAATGTGATGGGGTTCCCTATCGGTACAACGCTGACACAGGTGGGGCGCTCGTAGGAGGAGGTGAGAGTGGGTTACCACTCTCAATAGCAGACTTAACAGAAGGTTATATCAATTACCCTGCAGGGGCGGCCAGCGTCACGTTTTTTGGTGGCGTAGGACTTGCGTTCCAGAGTCCTGTGAACGTGGTGCTTGGAGATGCCACTACAGAAGCTGTTTCTGAAGGTATTAACCTCGTTTACTTTAGAACCGCTGCGATTACTCCCGATTTTGGGAGAACTCCACAGAGTAATGTCTTATCTGCCGCCTTAATTATTGGATTCTCTAACCTAGCCACCCCCGGCTGGGCGTTTGTGAATTTTGGGCTAGGGTTTAAGTATGTGGATCGGGGTGGCGGAAATACTCACAATCGACTCGGTATTGAAGGGTCAACGACCGTTGAACTGGGCGACAGTGACTACATTAACTCGTCCATAAAAGGTGCCACTGGTTTAACCACCGGAGGTAAAGATAACGTCGCGATCGCATGGGAAAACTGCGCCGCTCCAACCACCTATCAGTGGGGGGTAGAGCTAGACCCCATTGGTAATCCCGGCCTGTATGCCCACCCTGACCTTTCCGGCAGTTCCTTCGACTGTCCAGACGCCGATCACTATATCGATCTGGGTGACAATTTTGCGGATGGTGCAACGTTTGACGCATCAAATATTGCTTTTACCCGTCACGCAGGATTAACGCTATTTCGCCTAGATGCACCGGGAAAAATACTCAACTTATTCGTAGGAACAAGTGGTGTCACGGCTGATGACGTAGAGATAATTGCTGGAACACTCAATATAGTCGCCACTCAATCAACCATCAGGTTGTTTGGGATTCCCGATGTGCCCAATGCGGTCCTGATGGTAGAGGACCTGGCTGATAGTTCAATCTCCTACCCGACGCTCACAAACGGAGAAGCTACTATCACAGTGGATCCAGCTAGAAACTATCGAGTTAGAGCTAAAGCGCCAGGTTACTTAGCCTCTTCTTTTGTGACTCTTTCTGGATCCACGCCCTCGTTTGAGTTCTCACTGGAAAATTTTAGGGATCTTTATGATTCAGGGGTAGACCGATCATCGCAGATCGCTTTTGATATGGCCACTTACGAAGTGGTCGTAAGGGATGACTCCGACTTAAATTTTGCGGACGTTTTCCGTACTTTGGAGAACTATCTGAGCACTCAGTTAGGTATTCTTTTGCCCTACCCGCCCCAGCCCGTAATTGTTGATTTGGGTGCAGGTAGCACTAGAAACTATCTGTTCTTTCCCTATGATGACGATTTGGACCAGGTGAACCCCACCAGAATTAAACCTGACCCCGCGAATATATCGGATCCGACGCTACTGGACTTCGTAATTATCTTAAAAGGGGCGAGCGCTCCACTATTTGACATATTCGACTTCACTCAAGCCGGTGGCCGTACGATACGATTTCAGACTGATTCCGTGGCGGCACTCGTTGAGGTGAGTGGGTCTGGAGCGTTAACAACAGAGCAAGCACAATCTTTAATCACAATTAGGACGGCTACAGACAGACTAAATGGGCTTATTGAAGATTCAGGCGGAGACCGTTTCACAACCAAAGCGTTAGAAGGAGTATCAGGCGTTATTAATAGTGCCCTAACAAGCTATGGCGCTCCTACACGAACTGAACTGAGTGCTGATATAGGCTTAGTGATAGCGCGCGGGGATACAGCCTGGGTCACAGCTAGCGGGTTTCCATCGCTAGAACAATTGGAAGCTAGGACTTTACCAGCTGCTGGGTACTTCGACCCGAGTACTAATGCCGTAATTGCCTCGAACATGCGAGGGACTGATAATGCCCTCACATCGTTTCTGGGACTTCCAAATGTCACTATTGGAGAGTATGCCAGCGGCCAATCTCCTGCAGATCTGGTGACCTTAGATCTATCTACAGTGGCCCAGGAAGCGACAGCTCAGACCATTCTCGATCGCACGAATCAGTTACCCCTGCTTTCTGACATGGAGAATAGTTCGGCGCTCACGAGCGACGGTTCCTCCTCAGGTGAAATTGATCTTGACGAAATAACCGCCCTATTGGGAGAAATCCAGAGTGCGATCGCACGAGTGGCAGCGGATGCAAAAGCGGCGAAAAACTTTGCTGCAGGAGGGTTATAACAGATGGCAAAGACAGGGATTTACAATCTGTGTGTGAACCAGGGTGCAACGTTTGGGCCTATCTCTATACAGCTTGTTCACACAATAGCCGTGATTGATCCGGCACCTGTACAATCAACGATTCTCAAAATCGCCCCAGTGGCGTCTAGCTATCTAGCTGGACATACTTTTGACTTTAATGGACTTAGTGTGACACTGGCTGCCGAGCTGAACCAGGGTGATCGCACAATGTCTGTGGCTCCTCTAACAGTCAGAATTCCCAGTGGATCAACCGCAGACGGTAATCCCATCAATCTGACAAGCCAGCAGGCCAGGTCAAAAGTAAAACAAAACTATGCTGATACCAGTTCACTGGCAGTCCTATCAGCGATTATCACAGACCCCTTAAACGGGATTATACAGATTGGTGCAGATGCCGCTGTGACCACAGATATTCCTGCGAACATAGAGCCGTTGGACTTCTACCAACTTATGGACTGGCCAACAAAATCTGACTTGTCACGAGACGAGCGTAAGTTGTTTTTGCCTGGGTTTCGACCCTACGTTTGGGATCTTGAGACGTTCACCACCCAGGCCACCCCTCAGGTTAAACGACGATTAAACGGACTTGTCGCAGTTACAGCGGAGGTGACTACCTAATGGCTGTAACGATTATTGACGATACCAACTTAAAAATAGGTATCGAACCCGACCCGGTTGTTATCGCAAAGATTGAACCGGCTCCCTCGGTATCAGTTCGGGTTTTTGACGGAGGTGTGATAAGAGACGAATTTAATAGTCTACCTCCAGAATACGATTTAAACGTGGGAGTCTTGAGAGATTATCCAAATTCCTATAAAGAATTGCACTACTCCAATGGTGACCTATCAAGAATAGACATCTGGAAAACAACAGATAAAGACTTAAAGTTAATTACTAAAATATTCAGTTATCGCAACGGACTATTAACGAGCATTATTGCTATTAATAATCTACTGAAGGTAGCAATTACAAAAACATTAATCTATTCAGAAAATGGTACAGATTTAATTGCTATAAATACAGTTAACACTGTACCAGCTCTAGTGTTAGGGAGTACAGAAATAAGACGGGTTTCAGGACTCGGTATTCCTCGGACTGAACTAAGAAAAGTAGAAAGCTTAGGGCTTCCAAATGCGCGATTACGGCCTACACCTACCCTCTCTATAAAAAGCGCCACGACCAGATCCGTGTCAGCGCTATCGATTAAAAAAGCAATTATAAGGAGGGTGCTAGCGTGAGTTCATTTCAAGAAATTGTGCTGGATTACGGGGTAACTTTAGACCCTTTAACAACACCTTTAGTATCTCACTATTCTGTTAGCAATGAGGCAACAGTTGCTTCAGTTAGAGTACTAGCACAAACTATCATAATTCGACTAAGTACAGAAGTTTTCGACAACGACGATATAGTGACTATTTCCTATGACCCTGGAGATGCTCCTTTGCTAGATATAAATGGTTTTTTTGCGACCCCCTTTACTAACTTAATGGTGACAAATAACTTAAATTCTTCAACAAGCATAGACTTTGATCTTTCAAGTACAAGTTCATTAGTAATGAGGATGATCTAGAGAATGCCTAACATTGAAGGAAGAGACGGGTCAGGGTCTCCAATTTTTTTCGAATCTACTGCTGCCAATACAGATGCAGATCCAGCCGCATCTGTAGAATCCGTAGAAACCGCTGTTGAAGCCAATACCGTCGCCGTAGGGGAGCTTGACACCAGAGTTGGTGGTTTCCAAAGCGAGATGTCCACTGTATTGGGCAACTTCCAAACAACCGTGATAACAGGGATTAATGGGCTCCAAACTGCCTTATTAGGGGCACTCAGCACGTTAACCAACACAGTGGCAACTGCACTCCCCCAAAAAACGTCTATTGAATCAGACGTAGTTAGCGTGGGAACAAGTTTAACTGTGCTATTAGAGCACACACTGACGCCCAGAGATGGGGTGTTTTCAGTGGAAGTGCTGAACTCTGGTGCCAATGCTTTTAACAGTTTCCAAATAGAACACCAAACCCATCCAAGCGGAACTTGGCAAGCTATTGAAAATGCTCTTGAGGATTGGGCAGACCCCTTACCCACCTCAGAAGAAGGCGGGCGCATAGCTTGGACAAATGGAATTAATCCTTTCACTCTGGTGGGCGGGTCGCCACCAGCAATGTTTCAACTTACGAAAGTAAGCTCTTGGAACCGAATCAGATTCAGAGCCTCAGTAGCGACAGGAACCACAGACGCCCAAGTACGCTTGGCTGGAGGAACCCAATGGCAGTAGGACTCTTTAGGCGGCTAAGGCCCGTTGTGGTGCTGAACCCGATCGCACCACCGGAGATAAATGCAACGCCCGCTGTACCAGAAGACGGCATTATCCTGGTGCCAGTGGTCGGACAGTCTTGGGTGGCTCGAGTGGAAGGAGGCACCTGGGATTTAGCGACCTACGAACAGAACAATCAGTTTGTGTCGGCCCGGACGTGGGTCAAACCTGATCAGACACTTACTGATAATGGCGATTGGGAATTCATCAATGAAACGCCCAACAATGCAAACCCACCTGGATTTGGGGGAAGCCAGATACGGCCCGTGATAATCCAAATGGCATCACTGCTCGAAAGTGCTTACCCTGGTAACGATATCCGATTCGTCTTTTATGGTCTGGGCGGCACCGGATTGAACGAAGCTGCTGAATGGGCCGTAGGCGGCACGCTGCGCCGACTCTATATTGAGTTTATGCTGCGTCCAGCACTCACCAGTTTGGCTACCTTAGGGCTACCAGTGAGAGTCTTACCACTGATGACTGCTTTTGGCCATGCTGATGCAGAAGTGCTGGCGGATGCTCAGCAGTACGCAAACCGCCTATTATTAGACTCCAATTCCCTAGTTGAAGAAATTAAAACCGAATTCAATATCCCAAATCTACCGGTTGGAATATTCAGACTTAGGGACAATTGGGCAGCTCGAACAGGAGAGTTTCCTACGATCGATGCTCAAATAGAATTGATGCTCCAGGAGGAAAACACGTTCCCTCTCGACGCAGATAATTACGCAGATGGGGATGACGGGTTGCACCTAGGAAGCATTGGAACTCGACAACTGGCCATCGATCATATATTGCAGGGTCTACAACAAGGACTGAGCGTTTACAGCGCCAGTCTGACACTGCTTTCCGCAACGTTAATAGGAACCGGGGGAGAGCCGGGGCAGGTAATCACGTTGACCTTCAATAAAACATTACAGGTCACTCCTTTGCCAGCCGTAGGTGACTTTGCTTTAAGTGAAGGTCGCACTGTGACCAATGTTGAAATCTCTGGACAGACAGTTCAGCTAGATATCGATACACCCTTTAATATTGGGGACACAATCACACTCGGGCACACACCAGGGGTGAATCCGATTACTACTGGAGCTGAAACGGTCACTGCATTTACAGACCAAGCAGTAGCAAACAATCTTGTGACACCTGTAAGCAGTGGTACTGTCCTCACATTCACAACGAGTGCCAACATGACTGCCACTGGAGATCCAGTAGTTTATACAGCAGCCACCGGGGGTGGAAATTACCGATGGATTGCTGTAGCTGACACAACTATTCCGGCTAATACCGATGGCAGCGTCGAAGTCGATCTGGCAGGAACTCAGTCTGTCCTAGGATTTGATGATGACAACACTAATGAAGATTTCAACGATGGAGACGGCTATAACGCCTATGTGTGGGTGTTAAACGGAAACTTTTACACCCGAACATTCAACACAAGTTCAATAGATTCCGGAGTGGCCTATCAAAGCGGGGATCTACTGAGAATGCGCAGAACTGGTACAGATATTTTCGCAGAATACAGTCGAGATGCTGGAGACAATTGGGTTGTGCTTAACACTTTTGCTGGAGCTGACATCGGCTTAGCCACCGAAGAGGTGTTTGTTAAAGTCAATTTGAATCAAAATGGCCAAAGCTTCACGAATGCAATTCTTCGCTAAACAGATTTAATAGCGGTAAAAACAATGAAAAACGGTATCAAAAGTCTACTAGGCATACCTATTCTGGCAATCTCGTCAGGAATTCTATGGATACTGGCGATTCCTAACTGGCAGACAAAAGAGTTAACACTACCAGCGCTCTCTAAGCAAAATGGTGAAGCGGTGTGGGGAGATGTGTGGTTCATTCTTCGGCAGTCTATTCGAAAATTGTGGTCTACAATCAGTCACAACAAAAACGTGTCAGGACCTGGATACGTGAGATCCTGCTTGTATTTCTTCAACAAAGCCAGGAATTCAATAATCTCCCCGTGCCAGAATACAAAGTATTCTCGATAGCCTACACCGCCCTCAGTATAAGCAGGCTGCCCAGCTGAGAAACTCCCTGCCATGGTCCCTGCCGCTACGTACTGGCTCTCCACATAATCAAAACAGATTTTTAACACCCGGAACGTCACCACCGGGTCACCCCCAGCCAAGTTCGCATAAAGTGCAGCCCTTCCAATGAGGGCCGCTGCGTGAGGTTCTGCGTAATTAGCCTGGCCCGGCCCGGACTCAGGCAAATCAGTTATGGGAGCTTTACTCTGACGAGCCAGATAATCATCATCCAGATACCGTAAAAATTGCATCGTTATCTGCTTAAGCCGGGTGTTTAGTCTGTCGCGAAACCAAGCGTGGGCACTGGCCTCTAACACTCGAAATGCATAGGGTGCCCAGGCCGTATTAGGGTCCGGGCCATTCCACCCAAAATCATTAATGCCGTTGGCGGTAAAATCCCCATTATCCCAATATGCCCAGCTGAATACGGGAGCAGGCGGACCAAACTGGTTACTCGGATTCTTCGTGGAGTACGCCGCCTGCGCTGCAAGTAAGAAATCTTCTACCTGGCGCTGACGGTCGGGATAGCCCCACTGCTGCCACATGTAAGGGGACTGGTATCCAGCATAAGGGATACCTCGCCAATCACTGATTACCCCATCGATGAGGTTAACAGTGAACGGAACCACTCCAGGATTATATTGGAGTTCATCAAGCGTGTTACCCACCGGGCGAAAGTCCCCAACCCAAAGAGTATGCGCGGATCGTTGCCTACTAGTGATTACAGCCTTATACGTGAAGATAGGGATATCGAGCTGCTCGGGAGCCGTACCGGGGGAAACAAACCAGATATAGGTAGTAGACTCGCCATCGATGCCATTGGCCACAAACTCAATTGAAGTGATCGCATCTACTCGATTTGGGATCTTTCCATCGGGCTGGTCCATCTGCTCCCAAGCTGGCTGGATGTCAGCATAAGCACCGCCCGTGTCATTGATGGTGAAAAAATAGTCGTCGCCATCGCCATCAATGACCTTAAATCTGATGGGGGCTCCGGCATGGCGGATGAAAAATCGTGGCGGACTAGTGACCCGCATGCCCAGGCCATCAAATACCAAGCCGCCCCCAGCAAAACCACCATTGCCATTGAGGGCAAGCACACCTACCAGCCAGGGGGCACTCACCCCATTAAAGGTAAAGGTTTCGAAAGCTTGGCTAGCTACTGCACTACCATCCCCACCGGAGTAGGTGTAGATTGGGTCCTCCGCAATCTCATAAAACCAGGTGAGATAGTCTCCTGACCACCGGATGAATTCTCTTGGATTGAATGTGCGTGAAGTTGCAACCCCGGATGCATTAAGTTGCCAAAACTGTTTATAGATATGGTCAAAGGTGAATGGGTCATCATCAACCGACAGTCCGACCTCAACGATTCCACCCTGACTATGGGCGGCTTCAGCCTGGATAGTGGTGGCCGAATCCACTCCGGTTACGATCGCAAAGTTCTGTACCTCGACACTGGGAAAAGGGCCAACTGGGTCACCATTACCATCGAGAACTAAGCTGCCATTGGGATTGAGCTGGAGGGGAGGAGCGGTATTGATTTCGAGGCGTAACCACCCGTCTTTATCGCCTCCGACCTGACGAGAATCAGAATAGCCGTTGGCGTTGTCGATGAGAATCGATTGAGCACCAGGGTAGGTGTAGAGATTGGTAGTGTCGTCGGAGGTCTGGTAGTAGAAGGAGAGGTTTTCTACGACTGCAGACTCAATAACGGAATAACGGGTTGCTTCGGCAGCGCGTCTCCATTTATCGGTGCCAGTTTCCTGGTAGAGGTATTGGTAGAACTGCCATGACCAAATGCCCACATCCAGTGCGAACTGTAGTTCTCCTGCAAGCAGCGATCGCCAAAGTGGCCATGGTTCAAAAAGCTGACCAATTTGGATGATTGGACCTACGTACGTCGAGTAAACAAGTTTTGCCGGGCCACTATAGGCATTCGTCAACTTAATCAATCCAGCTATCTCTCCCGTTGCGATAGGTGGCGTTCCCCCAGACGCTTCTGTGTCAGGAAATATCCTAAAATTCTGCCCTTTAAGCTGGAAGTCACTCACAAAATATTCAATCGCGTGCTCGGTTCCTTGCACCAGAGGACTGTTTACGTTTAGCCAAAGTAGGATGCCATCTTCGGAGTACACCTTGTAGACAACGGCTAGCAGCTCTCCATCGGCAGGGTTACCACTTGGAATCACCCCCACGCCATTGGTAAAAGTGATCGTCCTTCCGAAGTCGCCATAGTTTAAGGGATCGACTGCGTCAGTTGGACCCCGGCTAACGAAACTTTCTTTTGAATTAATCAACCAATGACTCAACCAAACTGTGTCGAACTCATTCCCCGCTCCTGGGATCGGATCATTGTAGTAGTACTGAACCAGGGCCTCTCCCAGTGCGATCGCATAATTCTTCCAAGCTAGAACCCCACTCACAAAGAATGCTTCCATGCAGGCGCGACCAAGGGCGGCTTGCCCCTCGGTAGTCCCCGCACTGCCAGGGAAATACCCGCCCCGGCCTAGCACGTTATGAAAAGCGTTAACCGTGACGTAATTGGAGTTCGCAGCTAATGGTAGAGTATCCCGCGTATAAGTCTGAAGCCATTGAAGTGATCTGGCCAACCAGGTGTCCACCTTGCCCAAATCAATGAGCGCAGCAAAAGCCAGGTTTTCCCCGGTGGAGTCCTCTATAAAGGTGGCTTGGATCGTCCACGCATCTGGGCCAATAGGAACCGTTGTCCAAGCCTCACAAAAATAGACTCTTTTGGGGAGGTCCGGGTGAGGGCTCCAGCGAAAAGCATCCACCCCTGTATAAAGGGAAAACTCAGCAACAAGCTGGTCTTTCTCAACTGTAGTCAGCCCCACTCGATTGACCTCCCAAATCGAAGTGATCGTAGTGGTGAGGTTGATCCGTGAGCGATAACCATCGCCTAATTCCCCTTCATCAAACGGGATATTTGTGACATCTTGGACATCCCAGCTCGGGGACAGAACAAGTGTAGGGATCTCAGCCATCACTCACCATCTTTATTTGAATCTGGAAACTCGCCAGGCAACTTATCGCCATAAACACGACTCCGGCTGTAAGCACGTCTATCCAGACGCGCACGGCCTTCCATAAGGGTAGAGAGCCAGCCATAAAGGGGCTCAAACAGTTTAAGAAAAGAATCAACAATCTCTGCTAATACGTTGACCCGTTCAATTGTACGCTCCATAACACGGGTGTCAGCTTTAGCAGCCGCTGCTGAGTCTCCTGCCGCATCGGCCAAACGCTTGATGCCAGAAAACTCAACGCGCAAACGAGCTATTTGCTCTCGCAGCTCTTTGTTTTCGTTGCGCAAAGTCTGAAGCTGACCAGATAATTCAGCAATCTGTCGCCCGGTCGACCCAAACTGCTTACCCAGTTCCTGGTTAGTGGCAGCGAGCTTAGCATCAAGCCTGCCATCGACCAAAGCGACCACCTTCTGGTAAGGACTCGGCTCAGTTGACACCTTTTGAGATCCGGAGGCTACCATGGAGACATCTATGTAAACTATTATGTATACTAAGCAGTCTACTTCAGTATACTCCGGCTTCAGGCCGAACGCCCCTATGGCAACCCTTCAGATTAACGAACCTGGCGTATTCGCCACTAAGATAGATTTGGCTGGGCGTTGGGGGCCAGACCACACTGTTGTCATCGGAGTGGCTCGGGGAGACATGGGGCCTAACCACATCTCATTTCGCAAACCTACGGGTTTCATAAGCCGACGTCAAACCACCGTAATGGCCTTGAACGGAAATGAAAACAAGCTGGTGGTGAGGGACGGTGGAAAGGAGCCCGATGGTCAATGGTCTCAGGAATCGAAACAAACCTATCTGGATGGAAGGAAGCTATCTCACAACGAATGGGTTGCTTTCCCCGTTGGAGCTATTCTACGATTTCATCCAGAGAAGCCTTCAACAGCTGGGTACAGTGTGCATCTCGTTTGGGATGATACAGATAACACCCATGGTCTAGACACAGTGCGACTAGACAGTGTTAGAGCTTGGAGTGCCATCAGCCAGACCTCCCGAGGAACAGGAACGATGCTCCTGTCAGCACCTGGGAACGATGGAGTGGCTATAATAATCCGCCTAGATTCCAACGCTGAAAGACTGTTAGGAGCTGAAAGTGGTGAACTGAAAGAAGTCCAAGAAAACTGCCTCTTGAATAACTTACTGCCCGCCGGAAAAAAGAAAGAGCAATTAGGCGAACATATTGAAGATGCAATTATTTATCCGGGACAAGCAACGTACGGGTTTTACGACTTCGGGGCCGGGCCAGTGAAACTACGACTGGAAAACCGGTTGATCAATAATCAGTACGCGCTGCTGGGATGGCTCAGCCCTGAACAGATCGGTCCAAAGGCTAAGCCAGATAGTGGAGAAATGGTGTCAAAGGGAAGCTGGCAAAGTGAGGCAGCAAAGGGGGCGATAAAATGGGCCAGGGAACATCCTAAGCTGGCAGCATTTATAGTCACCGTAGTAGCCATCGCGGTAGTAGTGATAAAACTAATGGGGAATTGATAAAGAGGGCATGGGAACAGGGAAGTGTGTCCCGGATCTTTAGCCACCAAGCAGCCTCTTAACAGCGAACAATCCCATTCCTGCGATCGCTACCCATAATCCCACTTCTACCCAATCGATAGGTGGTCTTTCGGAGTGATTATGTCCTCGAAGGTGCCAAAGGAGGGCTCCCAGGTAGCCGTCAATCGGGTCAGGGGTGTAATTCCAGGGCGGGTCTATCTTCTTGATAAGATAGTTCTCGCAATCCCGAAGGTCTGGCTCAGGCACTTCGATATAGCGAAGGCATGAGAAGGGAACCAGACGAGCCACATGGAACCGATGGTGTTTTTTGCCTTTCCAGCGGTTTCGTAGACTGCTGGCCAGACCGATATAGTAGACCTGATTAAAAACGCAAATGACGTACAGGCCGGGAGCATCTGGAAGTTTGGAGCGGAGGCGGAAAGAGAGATGCTTCCACCTCCAGATGGGTTTAAGTTCTTGGGGTCGCATACGTGTTCAACGACTATTTAGGGCCTAGGCCAGGGATACTTCCAGATTCAGCGGAGATTGCGTCGGGTAGCTGATTTAACTTAGCTCTTGCAGCGATTTTTTCGACTAGGAATATGCAGAGATGGGTCAGACCTTTTTCTACGATCTGTTCTATCCCGCCATTCGTATCACACAAGGTCGCGGAATAGATTCCGGTTGGACTACCACTAGCGGTTACTTGCTCTTTGATATCAAATTGAGGGAAGATGCGTTGGGCTGCACCGAGGCGGATAGTGTCTTTTTGGAATGCCATGGTTTTGAAGAGGTTAAAGAAAAGACGGGCAGTTGAATAGAGGGTAATAAATGAGAGGCGATTGATAAGGTAGAGCGAAGGTCAAAATTCGACCACAATACCTGTAGAGATCTCTACAATATCCACGGAATAGTCGCAATTGCCGTCAGCAAAGTTTTCTCTCGCATAAATGTCGTAGGCGTTTTCAGGAGATTTGGCGTCTACATTTTGTAGAAATTCTCCATCATTCGTTTGGATTTCGTATTCAATCAGTGGTTGAGCGAGTTGATCTACCACTTCTTGCACAGGACTCTGTGCGTACAATTCCTGTGCAAGCATTCGACAAATATTGGCACTTGCCCAGGCCGCTTCCATCTCGTGGTGGCAAGCCTGGGTTTCAAGCGCTTCAAGAATCCGTTCTAGGTCGTCGGTATCTTCTACGGTTAGGGTGATCATGGTGGGGGAACTTTTTTTTTGGAAAACAGGAGTTAATTTTCTAGAATGCCGAATGAGAGAGTCAGTTGAGGTGGGCTTTACTATAAAATCTGTAGCTGTCCATAAAGTATCTTCCATCCCATCGGCTGGCATTGCTGCGACAGTAGCTATCAAGAGCACCTAAACCATACTTATCGATACAGTACAAAGCTTGCGCCATAGGGTTCCAAGAATTAAACAAGCTGTAGAACTCGTAATTTTCCTTACCTTGTACAGAGAGCTTTTTCTTATCATTCCAGGGCGGAGAGTATGTAAGAATCAGCGCAGTTTCTGCATCCAATAAATCCCCGTGGTTATGTTTACTCCAGTAAAACCAACAAAGGATGGGGTCCTTGAGTAAGTAAACTTGGCCAAACTTTTCGTGGCTACGCCATCTTTGATAAATGTTTTTGGTTTGCCCTATGTAAAGTACTTCATCATCGTCAACTATGGCGTATACGGCAGGATGATTAGCAAGTTTCTCGACTATGCCGTTAGTGAACTTTTCTTGCCTACCTGTGGGAAACATTTGCCAGTTTAATGGATGTCCCAAGATATCCAAAGCAAAGAAAGTTCCATTTAGATGCTCAGGGGAAGTTGCATAGACTTTTTGACAACATTCTTGTTCTTTCAGTTGGCGTGCTAGTTCGCTAGAAATAAACTTCATTTTTACCAATCCTCAGTTGATTTTGCCGTAGGGGTGAATCCAGAATCGATTTTTTGCCTCAACTGGTCTATAGGGTTGCTGCCAGGGTTTGGCTTAATTTTTTGTGCTTGCGTACTACCAGTATTTGACTTGAGCGGGTAATCCGCTGGATTTACGATGGCCATGATTGCGTGATGCGTCGCCACAGGGTCTTTTTTGAGAGCTTCAAGGCAGTTTCTTACAAACTGCCTTAGAGACCCTAATCCTGTTTGCTCAAGAGCTGTTAGAGCATCGTCAACTAGTTCGGGTGGCAGGTTAATGCGTTTAGTCTTGGGGTACTCTCGTTTCTTTTTTTGCTCCACCATTGCTCTAATTGACCGCAAATAACTGTGCAGCTCTTAAAGCCATCCCTTGGACATTTGACAGTTCGGGGTTATCCGGCACGATAATATTTGTACCTTCTACAGCTGCTTTTAATAAGTGCGCCCCTCCTCCAACTAACAGATAGTTGCGCACTTCAAGAAGGTCTTCTCCATATCGACGAGAAATTCCTCCAAGAGTTTGTTTTAACCAGGCAGATGCGTAAGCATTGATGAATTCACTGATATCCGTGTTGCCGCCCATAACACCGTTGTTGGCAATCTGTCCGCCATTTTTTATGGCATCGATTACAGCTTTGGGCGTGGGTCTTCTGCCTAATGTGGCCTGTAGAGCAGGGTCATCCATGATATTTTGAACGACTTTACGAACACCTGTGTTCTCTAGATACTTGCGCTGAACTATATTTCCACCCCCCGAGTAAAGATTAAATCCAACGGTATTGAATCCGATATCGATAGTAGCGATAGTTCCTTTAATACCCCCGTCTAATCGAGCAAACCAGTCCGCACCTTCGCCTTCCGGAACAAACTCTACGTGCCGAATTTCTATATTCAACTCTCGACCGTTTACCCGAGTGTCGAAAGTTCCTTTTAGGCGGTTACAGATTTCATTGTCACGATACTGGTCCCAGTGAGAGATAACTACGTACCACGGTTTGTCCTGATTTCCAGCAGAACAACAGCCTAATACAATCGGGAGGTAAAACAGCACTTTGTCAGTTTCGGCGGGCATATCCCCACTAGGTTTATGAGGAGAGAATTGATACTGCCCTGCTTGACTACAACGGCTTGCGTACTCCTGTTCGATGGTTACAGAGAACCCTTCAAAAGGAGCACGGTGCTGCATCATAGCTCTACGGTCAGTGCCAACCTGAAAAGTGTATTTAGTGGGCAGACATAGAAGCTCGCCATTAATTAAGGCTTTGATTTCAGAATTACCCGCGTCAATCACAGCGAGGTTGAATGAAGTCTTAGCCTTAGACGCATCTATTTTAGTTTGAGTCTTGGTCATGATGAGAGTTTTTAGTGTTTTGCGGGGCACATGCGGTGCCCTTGCGAGGTACATGCGGGCACCGCACTTACAAATCCTATATTACACTTTTTGCCTTACATTGCCAGCCCTCACCCAAACTTTCGCCATAAATTCTGCGGTAAATACGTAGTTAAAAATAAAAAGTAAGTATAAAAATAAACTCATCCCTAAATCATTCCTAATCAGTCCTCTATCCGTTTGATGCGGCTATCTAGCAGCGGTATTAAATCGGGCTGGTCTGTCAGTTCCAAAAGAAGTGAGGGGACCTTGCGACCCTGCCTGGCCCCCTTAGAAATGGGATAGTGAACCTCCCTCGTAAATAACCATGTGAGGTCATCCACAAGAAGATGGCTCCCCAGAGAAGGCTTATCGTAGAAGCCCATGATCTGGTCACGCTCTAGCCGGTCCAGCACAGAGACGCTAACCCGGTCTCTCAACTTTTCAGGAACTCTGAAACAACACAAATAAAAGACCGATTTCTTATTAATAATTACGGCGTTTTCGTGGCTAGTTACTGATGCTTTGAAATGTGCCATTCTGATTCACCCCTGAAATTGTACTGTCCAACGAACATTAAATAACGTCCACATCTGTCCCATAAGGGTTTTGGTCGACATAGTAGGCCATAAGTAGTGCGAGTGTGGACAAAAATGGACGCTCTGTGGACAAAGATAAAATCGCGTCCACAACTGCCCTATAAGGGTTATAGCGATCGCTCTCTTGCCGGTGTCCACAAAAAGCGGTTTTCTTGTCCACAGAGCGTCCATTTCTTGTGGATTTGTGGACAAATTGTCCACAACTGTGGATTCGCGTCCACTCATATGGGATAAGGGTTGGACAGATTATCCACACGTCCACGTCCACAAGCCAGCTGAGAAAAAATAGGGAAAATGGGCAGAAAAATGTTTTTTTTTAATTCTGTATTTTTGTGGACAAACACTAAAAATATTTTTCTTATCTTGTGGACTTATTCAAACTCTATTGACATTAATGCTTCTTCTTTTAGAAAAACTAATGTCAACATACCGTCTTCAGTTTCCCCTTGTTCAAAGTCAGAATTCGATTTTGCAATGTGTTTTAGAAGGGGTTTTATATAAGGTTGTATGGCAGCCCTCTCATCGGACCTGAATTTCCTGTAGAGGTCCTTTTCAGAAAGTTCAACGTAAAACTCTTCACCACTAAGATCGGTCCCTTCGAACCAACGAATGATCTGTGTAATCACGTCCGCATAGGTTTTGGTCAGAGTGGGGACCTTATCAGACAACTTAAGCCGTTTTTTAGGGGCTTTGCGACGTCGCTCTACGGCGTGATAGGCGTCCTCATCGGAGGAGTCCCCACTTAGGTTTTTAGGTATATTTTTATACTCAGGTTTTTTACCCAACTCTTCCGGACACTTTTCTGGAGCCTTCATCGCGATCTGAGACGGGTCAAACTGCGAGAGACAGGGACCATCGTTGTCCCAAATCTGCCAATAGCCATTTAGCTCCCCAATACGAGATAACTGCTCGTCTGTGAAGGTGTAACCGGTGTACTTGGAGAATGCCTTGGCCATCTGCAAATTGGTTTTTCGCTGTCCACTGCAAGCCACCACCGCACAATTGCGAAGCAAGTCTGCAGAGAACCCTAAGGCCCCCGCGTTGGTTGCCTGGGTCATTAGACAGACGAAAGCCCCAGCCGAAGCACCGGCTGTGATGATTTGTTTGATGAAGCTGACCAGGCGCTTAGCTGTGGAACCCTCCACTAACTCGCAGATTGAGATAATCTCGTCTACTACAAACCAACTGGAGCCCTGGGCCATGTCATCCAGATGTTGGTAGAAAACAGGTTCCCACTGGTCAAGAACCCAGTTCACTTGTGCGTCAGCGAACTGGGGATTGATTCTAAAAGATTTCCAACCCTGGGGGACTGAATCTCGCACCTTCACAGTCACATACCAAACGGACCCCTTAAAAAGCCGGGCAGCTGTTGTGGTCTTACCGGACTGGGTGCGACCCCAAAGCAGTAAATGAGGTGTGTCAGCTCTTAACTCTACTGGCTCTACAGGAGGGTCCTGCTCAACAGGAGTGGGAGTTTCACCCAAAAACTCAGCCATGGCTCGCTGCGCTTCTTGTTCAGTAAGAGGCTGATCGCCATGGGCATTGGGAAGTTCCCCACGAACAGGTCGGCCTAGAGGTTCCGTCCAAGGACTGGGTTCGAAGAGGGAGTCGGAACGACTGGCAGTGTCAGAAGGGTTAGGCCCCTGGGTCTGATTTTGACGAGGGGGTGAACCGACACCGGTTTGGTAGCTTCTACGGGTGGAGCGAGGGCTAGTAGGTGGAGAATCGGCAGTACGAGTGGTAGAACGTCGAGAGTTTAAGCCAACCGACTCGTGAGGTTGATTAGACTGATCGTTGCCACCTCCGTCTTCATCAGCCTCGCCAACCTCTACCGCGTCTACATCAACGACGGAATCGCCCTCTTCTTCTTCCTCCCCGTCAATCCGCTCATCCTCCTCGGCAGCCCGACCGACCATCAAGATGCCCATAGCACCATTGAGTACGCCCATAACGATGGGTACGATGACCAGATTCATGCTGGCCCAGGCCGCCTGGGATGGATTAATCAAAGAGCCAACGGCGAGCAATATGTAGAGAATTGCTTTATGGCCAGACTTCATCTGAGGGCACTTCTGTCCTATGAAATCAAGATCAGCCACCTCAATGTCTTCAATACGCGCGATCGCACCTTGGCCAACTTTAGTTAAGCCGTCCATGCCATCTACAGGTAAATGCTTTTGTTGCTGTCTTTCTCCTGATGAAGGTAGCATTATGCATATTTCTCCACGATTTTAAGCAACCGCTCAGATATCTCGATGCCGAAAATACCTATGAGGGCAAAGAAGCACTGAAGAGGCTCAAACCCCATCCAATTAAATTCGCCCAGACTCATCAAACCGGCGAGAAACCCTAAACTCGTCTGGTAATCTACATGGAACGGCATCATCTGGTACTGAAGCCAGACCTCCATGGAATAGGCAGCTATAACGAGCAACCATAACCAGGTCGTACGTCTCCGAGCATTCCAGAAAATAATCTCGGCGTACTGCAACGCGGCCACTATATAAGCCGCGAGGATGATGGGGAATGTGAGAATGACCTCCGTTATGCCAACAACCGCCGCATAAACGCAGGTAAAGAGGAGGATTAGCCAGATTGGGTTAACCAGAATCTTTTTATCCCGCATGGTCATAAAAGTCATGAAAGCGAGAATGCCTGCACCTAAGCGGAACACGAAAGCCAGGAAACTGAATACGGGCAACGCCGCAATGAAATTCAGAATCCCGGTTGCCACGAATCTGGACGTCGCTTCGGGCGCAAAATGGTTGTAGACGTTGATCACGTTTATAGCAATGGACCAAAGGCCCAGAACTAGTGCAAAAACCCGGCCTGGAGCCCCGTTAATAACAGGGTCGTATTTACTGCTAGAAGTATGTCGAGACGTTCGTGACGTTCGTGACGAAGTGCGACTAGTGGTGCGCCGAGGGGAATGAGGCCCTCGACCCTGAGTAGAACTGGCGTAGAACTGGCGGCGATCCGTACGATGAGGAGATCTGGGGTCAGGTCTCCCTCTATTAATAGGCCGATTGCGTCTGCCTGAGTATCTTCCTGCTGTCATTTAACTTGCTCCCTGTTTTCCCTACCTGAAAATTCAGCTTTGAAGTCGAGTATCTGTTGGGCATCAACATTGTGATGGTCAATTAGAAGAGAGTAATACTGGTCCATATCCTCAGGGGCAACCTTCACAGGAAGGTCCGCTCTACCGTTGATAATTTGGATCGTCGAGCCATCCAAGGCGCAGTAAAACCTGCCTTCCTGTGATTGCGCATCTTCAGGGCTGTCGAAGGCAAATTTGCGATTGAAAATTGTCGAAGAGGGAGTCATATCCCTATTACGAGCAATGATGCACTGTTGAGCCCGCGCTATAGCCTCTTCGCTATCTACAGGAGCCGACTCGGCCATAGCCCAAGACAAATGCGCTTGCTCCTGATTACTAGCCGTGTAGGCCTGCTGAGATAGTGCTGAATGGTGGTACACAGCAAAAGCGGGGACAAGCAAACTGGCAGCCCCGAAGCTCAAGCCTAATGTGGTGAATTTTCTGGGCATAGCCCATTCCCCTGTGAATGTGATTTCGAAGTTGGCAAAAGAAGTGCGATCGCAACACTGACCGAAGCATTCGGAAAATGCTGCTTTAACCGGTCCAAAACCGGTTTTTCTATCCGCACTCGAATAGTGGTAGCTGCCTTTGGCATAAACGTCTAACGAATATGAGTGGGACAAAAATGGCCCATTTGTGGACCACCTCTTAAGAGACTAGCACTTTTTGCCTTACATGTGGCATTTATTGACTTACCATATTTCAAATGAACCCTTTGCCCTACCCCTTGGCATCGCCTAGACTGTACTGATCGTCCGCTAAGGCCCGCACACACACATGCGCTACAGGGAAATCGCCACCAGCTACCTGGTATTGCCTCCAGAACTATTCGAAAAGCAATTTCAAGTGGTTTGCCCACCTAAGAACTTGGCTAAGGGCTGGACACAAACCGGGTTCGTCAACTGGGCGATCGCAGATTTCTTTCGGGTGAATATTGATTACTACCTGGAAGCAGGCAAGCTCGACGCAGAAGCCCGAGGCTACCAGGGCTTTGAGGGGGACTATTACCAGGATTTGTTGGAGGATAATCTGGAGCCCTGGGCTAATGGACTACGACCCAGATTCGAAGACTCCCCCCTAAGACAAATAGTCGATGCTAAAGAGGCCCGGAAGAACCAGCATCGGTTAAAGCAGATAAGAGTAAGTGAGTATAATGCAGCGCTGATCAGGTTAGCGCTAGAGATTGATGACCTGACACTAATACAGCTGACCAGCCGAATCGTAATATGGCACTTTTGGGAATACTGGGACGCTAAAGGTGGATATCAGTGGCAGATCGATGGAGCTGAAAGTGAAACGCTAGAGCCCTAAAAGAAGGAGGAGGGAGGCCTACCGAGTAGCTCTCCCTCCTGACAACAGGGTTAGCTGTTCAGCTGGGGCCACTTAGCTTTGGCCCACTCAACCATTTCCTGCACCTCCCGGTCGGTGGAATCGAAGTAAACCGAAGCGGGTGAAGGTGCGATCGCAGAGGTGGTAGTCAATCGTCCCTGTTGGTGCGGGTTCGCTTCGTAACAAAGCACGAAAGCAACAGTCCTATCTAATATATTCACCCCTGCAGGTACCCCCTCACTGGCAACCCAGCATAGGACAACAGATGCAGAACGGAACGAGCGAACAACCCAATAGATAGCTACGCAGACCAGGCAAGCCAAGAGCATAGTGGCTAGTGCGATCGCGCGAGCAGCAAACCAGGCCAATTCCACTGCCTGGTCTTTGCCACGGTTCTCCCACCAACGACGAACAATAATGCCCGAATCGATGGCGTCCAACATAAGCTGGGTTAGGAAATTGGAGAACATCTCCGCTCTGTGCTCAATGGCGCGTAGTGTGATTTCTTGACCACCATTAGCCCACCAACGGCGAGCGCGAATTGCCGGAGTCTGAAGCGTAGGAACGGAAAAAGTAGTAAAGATCATTGGTTAAATCCTTAAAAGCGAATGTGTCGAATAGCGCTGTAGCGGTGCGCCTTGATTTATTTATATGAGATCTAAAGAAGACTGTCAAGCGTGAAACTGTATTATTTTAATGCTACGCTGCTTTTATCCAGCGTCACCAAAGGTAATCAAGGTTATCAATGAGTAAATATGTTGTGTCCCGACTGTCGGTGCTGGCAGCGGAAAAGGGGTTAAAAGCTAAAGACCTTGCAGAGAGTTCGGGCCTCAGTAGTACTACGATCACCAAATATCTGAACATTGAGTTCAGGCACGAAAGAATCGCAGTACCCACGGCACTGGCTCTATGTGAAGTGGTGGACTGCCGGTTTGAAGAATTGTTTAGGGAGGTGTCAGAGGAGGAGTCTCGCGACTCCTGAATATAAGAAACGAAGAAGGCGAGTTGTACAGGTTCTTGTGGCTAGAGGCTAGGTAGGAGGGTGTTAGTAGGGCTATTGAACGATAGTAAACAGACCAAGTGCAGGTAGCTAGTTCTCAGGTAGCTGGGCCTGGTTTCTCGCTTTCAGCCTGGCCTCAACAATTTTAGGATAAAACTCCCTCAAAAATTCCATCTCAGCAGCATCTGCTGCTTCCAGTCCATCCATATTGAGTATATATTCGCGGTAGTCCCGTATCTCTGACGGAGTCGGTTTCGGACGTTTGCGATGTTTGGCGATGAATTGGTCTCGTTCCGTGCGTTCAGGAAACGACGTGGAAAGTTTAAGGTAGCTTGCGTACTCAGGGTAATAGTGCTCCAAGACTCCTACATAGAATAATTCTGCTGCGTCTTTGCCGTAAGTTGCGCCTATCTCGCGACGATCTTGCTTGATTTGGTTGAGCGATGGAACTGGGGCCGCCTGTCTTTGGGCTTCGATCGCGGCTTCTGGGAGCATCGTTAGTTCAGCTTGGCGGGTTTTAACAGCAAAATAAGCCTGTGCCGCAGCAATTTCAGGTTTACGCGGGTCTCCGTTCATTGCAACAAGGTAGCAAGCAAATCGAGCAAGATGGTAATCAGAAATTTCTCTGTCTAGGCCTAGCCCTGTTTTTCCTAATTTGTTGACGCCAACAAATTAGGAATTTTCAAGGGTTCCAGCGTTTTTACAAGCATGTTTAGCTCGCTCGATAGCTGTTTGGAAATTACGCCACTGGGTATATCCGAGAAGCGTCATTAAATCACGAGCACTCCAGTACTCATTTCCTGACTCGCCAGTCTGCACTATTTGATTAAAAGGGCTCTTAGTAGTTGGTTGTAGCTCAGTATTTTGCTCGTTCATTTTACTTCAGTCCTTAATGATTTTTTTGCGTAACCTGATTCTCGGCCCGCGCTGTTGCAAGGCGGGGCAGTTTACTTCTAGGCTGGCAAGGAGTGGTGATAAATGGCTGATTATCGTAAGCCTAACATACGATTTGGCTTACGCTAGGGCGTGATGAAGAGGACATTCGGGACTAATTCTCTGCTCCCTCTAGATTCTGGCTAGGTACATATCGAAGAATCCTAAGGAAGGGCGCTCGTTCTACTTACTCATAGCAGATGCCTCACCTCACTCCCGTCCCCTTCGTCCTTTATAGTCGGGCACTTTTCAGGAATCACAAACGCCTCGAACCTGCTTCCTTGGCCTTCTTCCGGTCGGCTTGCTAGTGCGGATTGAAGGCTTTTGTTAGCGATACCCAAGGGAATGGCCTGGCCACCGATAACTGCGTTTAGGCCATCGTCGCGATAGTAGCCCCATGAAGATTGACAAGAGCATCGGCGGAGCGGGTAAAGGAGCTTGAGAATGTCTTGGCAGACGGGGCAGAATATGAGTTTCATTTGGGGTGCGATCGTGGTGATGGGTAAATTGTAAGTTTAGCTTACGGGTGGGATGACATTTTAGGATTGAGAGTGTTAGGGTATGAAAGTAGTTTCAAAGCACTTTAATTTAGGAGTACTTTCATGGCCAACAGCAAAGACGGTAAACGGACTCAACTAAATGTCAGTCTTCCTAAAGATATCTACGACTGGTTTGCAAAATTAGTGAAAGAAGACTATGGGTACGCTTACGGAGGTGGCCCAGGCTTCTCTCAATTTTTCAAAGACCTCCACCGGGGTGTATATAAACTTCGACCGGCCAATCCTGAAAAAAGAGGCATTTCTAAAACGGTGAGGTCCGTTGACGGTCTGCGTCCAAAAAATAACGTTTCACATGGCGTTGAATCCTCTTTTAACTCTCAACTCATTACCTCGTTCCTAGACAGTGAGTGTGTGAATGACCTAGCTCTAACGTATGGTCCCGCCTTAGAAAACCTTTCTGGTTATTCACGAATGGCCCTGGCGGCAGGCTTATGTCAGTACCTGTTGGAGGTGTACGCTTTTAATGAGTCCTTGATTGAAGAAGAAGACATGACCCCTCTGGTGAACCACGTAATGAAAGCCGGAGTCTATGAGCAACTATCCGACAAGAAAAACCTGTTAGAGCTTATGAAAAATATGGAGAAAGAACTGCTCGATGCTGGTGGAATCGTCACGGACGTTAGCTCACTTGCAATCGGAATTTTGACCACCCTGAAAGAGACTTGAAGCTTGACCTGTCTAATGCAGGGGCAACGGATCAAGCTACCTGAAGCGGAAAAGACCAGCCAGAGTGAGATTGATTAAAAGGCCAGACCTGAATTGGGGGTCGTTCTAAAATTCAAAATTTCTGAGAGTAGACTAACGATGAATCGAGATAAATACAGTAGAAAGAAACAGCCCAAGTGTCAGTTCAGTGCTCATGTAGACAAGGATGTGCTGGATTGGTTCAAGAACGAAGTTATGGAGATGGGGTTCGTTTACGGAGGGGATAAACCCGCTTACGGTAAATTTGTAACCGCATGTTTCAGGGGGGATGTCGAGATCAAATTGGTAGAGGCAAGTGAGGAGGAAGAAATGTAAGTATTACCTCTAAGTACACTTAAAACGTTAATAAGCAAAATTACCCTCCCCAAAACCTATTGAGGAGGGTAATTTTGCTTATTAACGTAAAACTGGCACATAACTGCTGGTAGCAGTTTTCAAATATCGGTAGCAGTTTTCACGATTTTAGGCCCAACCGGTAGCAGTTGGGGGTGAAAAAGAGCCCAACTGCTACCGGTTGGTGGTGAAAAAGAGCCCGACTGCTACCGGTTGGTGGTGAAAAAGAGCCGATACTGGTAGCAGTTTAGAAACTCAAAATTTTCCTGCACTTTTCACGGACACCTCTAAGGCATTAATTAAAACTAAGTACACGTCATAGTTTAAGACAAACAATAAACTGGTAGCAGAAAACCGGTAGCAGTTGGGCTAACTGCTACCGGTTTTCTGCTACCAGTCGTTTTTATAGGGGTACTCCGTCATGCCGTTAAAAGCATTGATGTGTAAACATTAGAGGCTTTTAAGAGGAGAAAGGAAAAAGCAGGTTTTGAAACTGCTACCAGAAAACTGCTACCGGTAGCAGTTTCAAAATAAATTGTTCACGGGGCTTAAACCCTTATCCATCTTAGGTTTTGGAGTTTTTGTGTTCTTATTTTCAAATATAAAAAAACATATTAATAAAAAAAGATAGAAAAGAGAAAAGAAAGGAGCCAAGAGAAGTCTCAAAAATGGAAAAATAAAATAGAAATAGATCGGTTTGGCCAATCTTACGCAGATCGTTCACGTCTCAGAGCGAGATTGGCTTGATTGGCACACTCCCTCTCATTTCGATTCAAACCTCCCTCACCCTCCTTCCCTTCTCACCACCCGTCCCAGGCTCGCCCCACAATCGCACCTCACCCCTCTGAGCTACGCACCTTATCTATTGGCTCATTAGGAGAAAAGAACGCAGCGCGGCACAAGCCCTCTGCCACCCTCTCTTTCCTCTTCTTCCTTAGACTCGCTACCACCTCTAGACATCTCCAGCTTATCTGATGTAAACTAAACATACAGACAAACTTACACGCCCTATTTCTATGCGCGTTAATTTCGAAGTCACGCAAAATCCAACGCACGGTCAGCTCTACCTTGAAACGGCTGATCAATGCTTTCGTATTCCCACTGACGCCGTTCAGGAATTTTTGGACTCTGTAGATCCTGTGCAAGCCTCTGAGGAGGCGATAGCTGACTTAGCGGACGGCTATACCATCGATATGTCTATCGAAGAAAGTCTAGTAGCGCAGTATGACGGTTGAACGGGTTTTTAATTGCCGCCACCTGATCTCATTTCACATTTTTCAATCTTCTGCCCATCTCGATTGCTTTCACCATGCCGTCACCTTCACTCCCATCGCCCTCATCACCCGGCTCAGACGATTTACCCGGTGCACTTTCACTAGAGCAGCAGTTTAAGCTTCAGGCCCTTTCTCGGCAGATCGCTCTAATGACTCCGAACCAGGCCCGTGATTTAGCGCTAGAGCTGATCCGACAAGGGATGGTGAAAGATAATCTCTTTGCCCATTTACTCAAAAACGCTTAATTCCCATGCCCACCGGTAAAAAATGGTCCCCTGAGGAAGAGGCGCTTCTTCTTTCAGTTTTTTCTAAATATCCTACGGACCTGGCGATTGCCAAATTTCAACAGCGCCGCAAGAAAGAATGGCCCAAGCGAGCTGATCAGGCCATTCGAAAGAGAGCTTACACCCTTGGTATGGGCAAGCTCACTCGTGAAGACACGTTCACGGCCACTCAGCTTGCTCGTGAACTGGGACTGACGGATGCCAAGGTTAGGCGCTGGTATCGAAACAGCCCCTTTACCCCCTCGTTGAGAGTCATATCAGCGGGTTCACGAGTACTCACCCGCAAAGTCTGGGTTCAGGATTTCCTTTGGCCTCACAAAATAGAGGGCTCCAGGTCTTATCGTTTACCTCACCGTTTTCACCTTCTAGAGGGCGTAGACGACTTCGCCATCGACTGGCTATGCGAGGGTAACGAGGAACTAGCCCAGAACATTCTTGGTTTTAAGTACGCCCCGTCCCCCTCAGCCACTGATTACATTCATCTCCAGCAGGCAGCCAGGATTTTAGGGGTGTCTCGTGGCCGTGTATGGAATTGGGCTAAATCTAACCCGCCCTTGGTCACTCAGGTGCAGTACGCACAAACTGGCTCTAGACAAGTGGTCACCACCGCTCAGCACATCCGTGAATTTCTTTTGCAACCCCCAGCCAATAGTTCGATTGATTGCCCTGATAGGCTCCACTTGGTTAATGACGCTTCCGTAGAGGGCCTTCGTTGGATTTTTCAGGACCATTTCACAGACGACTCGGAACTGGACACCTTCTTGGAGAGTGTCATTAATCGCCCCAACCTCACTCGGCCTTCTGTGATTCTCAAACGTTCCGCTCGGGATAACCGGGTCCTTGCCCGTTATGAGTCTCTGGAGGCTGCAGCACGAGCGTCCTACCTCCATGTTCATACTGTTAGGAATTCCATCAAGGGCAATCGCCCACCTGCAGACCAGGACTTTTATTTCCAGAAGGTTACCCCAGTGCATCAGTCTTTGGCCGCTAGGCAGTTGCAAGAGCAAGCAAGTTAGGAGTTAGTTTATGCTTTTACTCATCTTTGTCGACAACCAGACTGACAAGGAGGTGGGGGTGCGCAGGTGGCCAGTTTGTCCCCAGGTCAATACTCACATCACGTACGATGATGTTCCTTGGTGCGTTAAAGGCGTCGTTCACGGTTGTTGGGTAGAAGACCCTGAAGACCCCTATGCGGTTATTTCAGAGGTGACTCTTTATGTGGAGCCAGCCGCGTGATGGAATTTTCTAAGCAGGCTCGGGAGTTTCAGGTTTCAGGATTAAAGTCCTCTACAAAGGTTCCAGACAGCTTCCAGGCTCCCTTACTCGTTATCCCATCGCTTACAAACACCAGCCAGGTCCAGGTCCATTCCAGACACGTATAAGCGGCTCCCTGGTACTGGAAGGGCAGACCATTCCTATCCCTCAGAAACTCATCTACCGTCTCTCGATCCTTCAGTACTCCTTGGAAGCTCCAGCTCGATCGCACGGCGTTAATTATCTGGGAGCGACTTCGATGGATGACTCCACCTCTTCCCATTTCAATTCGGGTGAACTGAGGCGTATAGGCGATCTGATTATCGTAGAATCCTTCGACAGGGATGGCAGGATAGGCCATAAGGAGTGTAGACTTGGATTACCGATAAGCTTACTCAATAGTTTACTTCTTCGATTGAGTGCGATCGCAACTCAACCTTTTTGCCTCACTTCTCTATCTTTCATCTACCCATCATTTTCGCTAGCACAAATAAACTTAATCTAGATAAATCGCTACAAATCCCACGCAAATTGTTACATTCACTTGTGCCGTTCGATACGATAAAGGATTTCCGTGCCTACTCTGCCTAACAGATCACACCTTGACCACATGGACCGCCGAGCCGAGCTTGTTTTCGAGCATCGGCGCAAAGGGGGTCAGATTAATCGTAAATTCGCGACAGAGTTGGCTAAACAGGGATTCGGCACGACTCATGGTCTCCCACTGGACACGGTTACGCTTTACCAAGATTATCAGCGCTATGTAAAACATCTCACTATTTTTCATCGGGAGACATATGAGCATGTAGGTACACTCCAGCTGATGCGTTTGGAAACCAACATGGAACTGCTTAACCGGTTTGTTGACGCAGTTACTCCCGAGGAAGGAGCCCATGAGCTACCTGCCCCAGGTCAAATCTTTATGGCGATCAATCTCGCTAAGGAGATCCGCCAGACCGTAGCCGAGATCTCCAAGCTCACCGGTTCCAATGCTCCGACCGAGGTGATTGTGACCCAACGCTTGGAGGATGAGGTTCAGAGTATCCTGGGCATTCTTCGTCAGGGCCTTTCCGATGAAACCTTTCAAGAGGTAGCTCAGTGCTTGGCGAAGGGTATGGGGCTTGTGCGGGAGAAGGCTCAGTCCGAGGAATCAGGAGTGGTACCAGGATACAGGGTGCTAGACGAAGATAAGACTACAACAATTGCGATCGCACCTCCAGGAGAAGACTCATGAATAGACGATCATGGCTAACCGAAAATCTTATAGAACGTGCTTGTGCTCTAGTTAAACAGATAAATGAGGAGGAAGACCTTGCCTGTGGTCCATCATTTTTTATTAGGCATCTTCATCTCAGCACACATCAGGTTAGGGTGTTGTCAAAGTACTTAGTAGATAAAGAGCTGGTCGTTCATTGGCATGGACTAGGTTTAATGACGCATGAATACTTTAATGAGATTGCGGATGAGATTATGGATGATTTAGCGGTTTTGGTTAGAGAGAAGATGAGCAAGGTAGAGGCTGTGAGCTGATGCCCACCTCCCCCTCTTCATCCGATCCCTCCGAACATCGCTCCAACCTCCTCGGCTCCCAATCCATTGGCCTGGCCGCTGCCATCTTGGGTGCTGCCAACGATCTCTCCACTTCAGATCAGGCAAAGCGCAAACAGTTTCTTGAGGAAAAGTGGACCCAGGGGGGCAAGCCATTCGTCCAGCGGGTCAAGCGCTATGGCAAGACCGAAGAGGGTGATCCCATCATTTGGTCACCATGGCTCGAAGAATTCCTAGAAACCATTGGGGACGCCAGGATTTCTGATGTCGCCACTATGGCAGCAAGCCAGATAGCCAAGACGATGAGCCACATCCTCCTCGCTTGTGACATCCAGACCACGGGCCGACTCGTCTTCGGCATGGTGTATGACAAGAAGGAGGCTCGCACCAAGTTCGCCGCTACTCAGTTTCGGCCCATCATGGACCACTGGCTAGAGGGGATGAAAGCAGCGGACCAAATCGAGTTTGATCGCTCCAAGGACACGGTGAACGCCTCCCGTAAACAGCTGGGAGGCGTGAACTCCATCTTTTCATTTGCTTCCACGGCTGATGCTTCCCTTCGCGAGGGCAAGTCAGCGGTATCCAGTGAGCTTGCGGGTTGGTCAGGTGATTGGCTCCTGGAAGAAGAGCGATCGCAATGGCCCCTGGGTGCCGTGGATGTGGCCTACCGACGTCTCGACAATTCTGCGATCGCAACCAAGCCAGTCCGCTCATGGGGAACACCGGGGGCTGGTCTGGGCGTGGAGAAAGAGGTCAGGGCAGCCGAGTATCATTTCTACCCCCATGGCCAGTGCGAAGAATGTGGAGAGGTCTACCCGGTGGATGCCTTTGGCTCGCTCCTGAAGGCATTTGAGCGCACCGATGCCTATGGCCAGACCACCGTAGCCTATGTGAGCGAGTCGAACCGCCCTGTTGAGTGGTTCCATCATGACCCTGAGAATCCCGTGGGCAGTGCTTATTTCGCTTGTCCCCATTGTGAGGCAGAACTCACGGAGCGCTCTCGCACCCAGGCCCGATTCAAGTGCCTAAATACGGGTGTCTGGCTTCGTGATTTCCTGGATGGGCTCCCCAAGGACATTCCATCTCACCGCTATCGGGTCGCTCTTCACTATGGGCCACTCCTGCGTGCCAGCAAAATCAACCTGGCGGCGGATCTCATCCGTAACGGCCTCGAAATGGCCAATGCTGCTGACTGGGTTCAACAGGGTCTGGGCCACGCTACAGCTCCTGGAGCATCCGCTTTAACGTTGCCACTCCTCGAACGTGCGATCGCAGCTCCTCCTGCACCCAGACTGCCAGAAGTTAGGCTCGCGGGAATCGATCAGGGCAGGAATGGTCATTGGACTACCATCATGGATGTTTCTTTGCCATTGGGTTGGGAATCGATGCCCGTCTCAGTGGTCATGGAGCGGGCGGTTCGAACCATCCTTTTTTCTGGGGAGGTCTTAAAAAATTCTCTGGCTCCCAAAATGAGGGAGTACCAGGTCCAATATGGTGGCATTGATAACGAGCCCGACCGGACGTTCGCTGGAGACATCCAACGAACCACGACCCTATCCATGATGGACCAGCGGGCAGGACTGGGGGATGCGTATAAAAAGTCATTCGTCGAGGACAGCGGTAAGGTCCCTTGTATTCTCATCCGGAATGAAAAATTTCTCCGGCAGGTGATGACTGGATTTTTTCTGGTGGCCGAGGATGGAGCGCCGCTGGTGAGATTGCCAGATGATTGGACTCGTTGGATCGCGAGTCCCACTGAGAGGAGTCCCCTTCGCCATTACATGGGGGTTAAATGTGACCCTGAAAGCGGGAAATGGGAAAAGGCCGATGCTAATGCGAACGGCCTTTACTATGCTCATATGTTTGCTGAGGCTGCCCTGTATGTGTGGTTAAGCCAGGGCGGTGAAGGTGGTAGTGCCGGGGAAGGTGGGAATGGTGGCTATGTTCCAGGTGGGTTGGCCACGGTGATGAGGGTAGGGAATGGGCCAGCAGGATTAGAGGGATATCGGCCTAGAGGTGGAATGGCTGGAGGGAGTAGGTCCCAGCGGAGAAGACGGCTCATGAATGGTCGGCGGGGGAGATAACGCTCATATGCTTTGGGACGCCAACACCGTTGCTTGGCCTATTTGCCTTCCTTTTGCTCTTGAGCCTGTTTCTGCCTCAGCTGTTGTTCGGCCTTATTGCTAGTCTCTTCGTATTCGCGTACAAACTTTTGAATATCTGAGCTATCACAGTCGCGGTCTTCTAACTTTTCTGCTTCAGACTTTAATCTGTTGAAGGGAAACATTTTAGGCAATCTCCTAAGGGTTAATGAGCTTAAAAGGTTAGATGAAGCTTAGTCTTCTAGGGCCTCACTAGTAACGTCAACGGTTTTGATATCAACGGTTTTGATGTCAAGGGATGAACCAAGGGATGAGGATTTGATATCCATCTCAGTGCCAGGGATCTCGGGTGTCGGCGAAGCTAGTGCTAACAGGAACCCTGGAAAATCTGTGTGACAACCGATCTCTTGCCGTTTTTCTTCTGCAGATTGAGCTTGAGATATGGCAGAATCTAGCGGTTCACCCTTGATAATGGCGGAGGTTAGGTACATAGGGGTGGCGGTGACGACGAGTCAGAATTTCAGGAAAAATTTTTCTGGTTTGATAGGTTCGGGTCAGGTTTCTCGCCAGTCAACTAGACCTGTTCCGAGGTCTTTCCAGAGTTCTTCTTTGAATTTCACGTATTTGTTAATGTCTGCCCAGGCCAGAATCTGAACAGCTGCATGACCTGTTGCCGGGTGAAATTGGGGGAAATTAATTTCATCCTCTGTGTGGTTATCGACGATGTGAACTTGAAAACTGGTTTTGAGTTCTGTCCGTTCAGTGTCATTAAGATTCGTATAACGGACTGCGATCGCAATTGGTTTTTCTAGCGTTCTCGTGAGAAGGGGACGATTGGAAATGGAAACGATCACTCTCTTAGGGATATCGGGGGCGATCAGCTCCATGATCTGGTCGAGTACCTGATGGGTATGGAGCGGGACGTATTTTTCTGGAGCGGGACATATAGACGTCATGACGAGGTTCTTTAGGTGGGTAGAGAGAAAATTTTTCTGGCAGATGCACCTAGAAGATCATCTGTTAATCATCATCATCATCAGCAGCAGCATTGGCTCGACGCTCTTCGTACCACTCTGAGAAGATCTCTTCAGCATAGTCGTAGTACCATTCAGCAACCTTATCGCTGATATAGAAATAAATCGCTGCCATACCGTTGTTATCGCGAGGGTTCTCACCTATACCGGCATTCTCATAAGCTTCTTCTAGCTCATCCCCGTGCAGGTACCAAGCTGTTTTGATCTCTTGCGTATAGATAGGGACAGCACTGTCAACGATTTCATGAATACGTCCGTCATAATCTAGATCGTTTGATAGGCATGGCGCGTCGTCGAGATCTGGGTTTTCTTCTAAGTAGTCTAAAAGAGTCTGTTTGGTATCTGCGATCGCACCGTCTACGCAGTCTTGAAGAGTGTCATCGAGAGTAATAGTGATTTTTGCCATGATAGGTGAAGAGAGAGGGGGGAAAGGGCGAGAAATGGGGAGGTGAAGCGAATTGAGGGTGGCAGATTCCCCAGGGCAGGCTTGATTTCGGTTGAAGTAAAGTAAGTCTTAATGTAATCTTAGCTTACATCTATTATCGTACTCGCTTGATTCGTCAATCGCAACCCTGATGAGTGAAGAGCGGGTAAAGTTACTTAACTCACTTATATGCTCACGTGCTTATATGTAAATCAAGCTTACAAGTACCCCTGGCTAGCTGTTCTTATGCCAGACGTACTTTGAGACCGTGTGAGCGGTGCCGAGGGCTTCAAGAATCGGCGTTAGGACTTCGCTGTTATCTTCTCGGATACCTTCAAAGTACTTAAACATCCCATCGTTGAGGGCTTCGAGCACCATAGTGAGGCCATAGGTGTGGACCAGGGTCATAAGGATGAGCTGAAGCTGGATCTCCGGTTCTTCTAGGGTGATTGGGATGGTGAGGGAGGGAGACGTGGGTGTAGGGTCAGGAGAAGGGGATGATGTGGGAGTAGGGTTAGCAGGTGTAGAGGAAGCCATAATATTGAAGCGAAATAAAGGGCTAAGGAATGAGGCGAATAGGTGAAGCGAATAGGTGAGGCGAGGAGATCAAAGCTCAGAAATCGGGGGTACTCGACCGGCTGCCGCATCCAGATAGTAGTCATCATCAGGATTAAGATCCTTCAGCAGTTCGAAGGCATCTATCACCGCTTGCCCGTCGAAGCGTTGGGAGAGGGCTAGAAGCGTTTGAAAGGCTTCGTAGGCAATCAAGTCCTCTATATAGTTAGGTAGATGGGCAGCAAGGGCTAGATCGGCTGTGGGGTGATAGTCGCTGTAAGCCACGGGTTTATCATCCCCATTAGCGCTAGGGGTGAGCGGGGTGAAATATGCTTTATGCCCTAATACAGAGTGATGTTCGATATAGAAACGCGGTGGAAGGGATGGAAGCGTAGCGTTTGCGTAGCTATAGGGGTGTGGTTGGATAGCGGCGGGAGCGGGAGGAGTGCGATCGCTGAGGAGGAGTGTTAAAGTTTGCATTGGCTCTAATTGCGTAGTGGTTAGGGCTAGCGAGCCTGATGTCGAACTTTCCACGGCGAGACATCGGGCTTTGCTATGACCCAAGAATAGCCACTACCTAGATAGCTGTCAATAGATAGTTAATAATTGCTATCTAGATAGCTGTTGACACGTTTCTAGTATCTTGTTAGAGTGAGGCTAGTAAGGATTGAGGCAATGTATGTGAAATGTCGTTTGAAGGAATTCATAGATTCCAAAGGTTTGACACAAATGCAAGTAGCCGGGGAAACAGGCTTAAGCCCAACTATCATCGGAAACTTGTTTCATAATCGATTTAGTCGCTTAGACAATAAAACAGTAGCTATTATTTGTCGGCACTTTCGGGTAGAGCTAGGTGAAATGTTTTATCTCTCGGAAGAGGTTGATGCACTACTAAATAAAAATGAGGGCTAGGGATTGAAAGAAAATCTCAACCTAGTCCTACGCCTACCCCCTCTGATTAAAGAGCACTAGGTGTACGCAAAAACGACAGGGTAAGCCCCCCTCGATGGCTTACCCCACCGTTTAATTATTTTTTGCTTTCTAGATTTTTCAGCGATATATTTTTCTTTCAATTCTTAAGCATGTCGTTGTGTAGTTTCTTTGGGTCTCAAAACAATCGGTGACCTGCTTGAAATTCAATGAGAAGAAGATGTTTCAGGGGGGCTACCAGTAAAACTCAACCCCGTCGAAACCCGGATCAATGAACTATGGCCGTGATGCCTCTATCCCTATCGGTACGAGTAGTTGATGAAATGGAGAGGTGTAAGCCTTAGTAAACACACCAATCCTTCCATAACCCATAAATACTATAATCAATAAGTTTCATTTATGTAAGCTTGGACTACACTAATGCGATCTTAATGCTCCAATTTTAATAGATGCGCTATAGTGTCACTATCGTAATCAAACAACCCTGCTATGAAAAAGCTTCGAGAGCGAGCAGGGTTGAGTCAGGAAAAATTTGCTCGAAAACTAGATGTCTCCATGGGCACGATTGCCAAGTGGGACCAGATGTACAGTTTTCCCCGGCTCTACCCCTCGCAAATGCAAAAAGTAATGGAAATCTTGAATTGCACTTTTAGTGAATTGCAAGAAGCGGAACAAACTTGGATTAAGCGCAAAGAAAAGAAGAACATTGAACCAGGAGATAGCAATGATTGATCCGACTAACAGAAAATCAAAAAATACAAACACGGCTAGTTTCGATTTTTCTACGCTGAGTGTGCATCAGTACAACGGTGTAAGTATCAGTCAAGTTGACGTTGGCGGCATTGGATACATCAATTTGACCCAAATGGCTAAGGCGGCTGGTAAACGAGTCGATAATTGGCTTCGTTTACATTCAACCAAGGAGCTTATTGAGGTTTTTGACACTGAGATTGCTTCCTTAGATCTGAGGAAGCAATTCCCTGCTTTGGTTACTATGACCAGTGGTGTCAAAGGAGAGCGTGGTGGCGGTGGCACCTGGGCACACCCCGACATAGCCATTCAATTTGCTCAGAAATGTAATCCAGAATTCGCACTACAAGTTAGCCGTTGGACACGTGAGCGGATGACGCGCATGGCTACAGGCAAAACCCAATTAAGCACGAGTAGTCTATATCAAACAAACACTCAGCTGGATTCAATGCGTGCTGATATGGTTTCCTACATCGACACTCAACTAAGTGAGATAAAGGAAACTAACGAGCGCTTAACTGCTGAAGTGGATCAAAAGAACCAGGCTATTCGTGTTCAGACTGAGCACATTCATCAGCTCAAACAGCACTTGGTGCCACTAAAGTGCATCATCAAGTCAGCCAATACTTCGATGCCAGGCCTGACTGGCCTCATGAACGAAGCGGTTAATCGAGCAGGCAGTCTGCCTTCTGTGTTAAATAATACGCGGCCTGCTAAGCATTGGGTAGAAGAGCTACGCCCTGGTTTGGTGGAGAGTGGGAAGATTTCTGGGGGTCTTTCGAGTGCGATTTCTAACGCTTATCGATTAATTCATCACCAGTCACCGGAGCGCGGTGGTAATGGGTGCTTTGTTTATAGCTCTCACGATCAAGCCATTATTATAGAGGCCATCAAGGGTTGGGAAAACAGGGAAAAACAACCCCCAACTCTGTTCGAGCAAGTGATTGAGGTCGTCTACAACAGCAACAACGCCTTTGTTCCACTAGTTGAATTAGTTCCCACTAGCTGGTACACGCTTAAAGAGCTATTAGATACTGCTGCGCTTCTTTCTGGTGATATCAACAACGATCAGACCCTGTTATCAAAGCTGGGTGCAATCTTGATTAAAGCTAAGCGGGAAGGGTACATCAAGGAGAGCGAAGTAGAGAGATGCCCTCGACCTAAATATCAAGGAACCGAAACCGTTGCTCGTTTAATTTCAGGGCTGTTTGAGCTGCTGACTCGGTGATGTTGAGGCTGTAATCAAAGCTATGGATAGAGAAATTGCCAGGGTTCTAATGTTGCCTCTGCCACTTGCCGTCGAATGAGCAACAGAATTAAATAACAACCAACCAAAATAAAGGAAAGCATCAAAATGACTAACTCTCTCTTCATGGTCATCCCTGAGCTTAACGCGAAGATTCGACGTACTGAAGATGGACGTTGTAGTATTTATGATTTGATTGGAGCAGCTGGAAAAGGAAGTCCTCGTAGCGTCTGGAAGCGCCTGACATCAGTGTATCCAGAAGTTTTCGAAAAAATCGACAGCTTCAAATTCCCCGGTCGAGGGCAACAGGAAACACCTGTTACTGATCTTAAAGGTTGGCTCTATATTCTTGGGCTTCTTCCTGGCACGATGGGTAGAAAATATCGTGAGGAAGCAGCGCAACTCGTTACCCGATATATTCGAGGTGATGTAGTTTTGGCATCTGAGGTCATAAGTCTTCAAAACCAGCTTCGCCTACCTGTCACTTCAAAACACAACTCCGAGTCTAAAAAACTAGAGCGCGACCTAGAGGCAGAACTTCTCTATTGGCTAGATCAGCAAGGTATTATAGCTGAACAGCAGGTAGCCTCCAGAGGTAAACGCACGGATGTCTGGATTCCTGGCGAATGCTTCTTGGAATTGAAGCGAGGTAAAGTCACTGGTGACGATGTGTGTCAAGCAACTAAATACTATACCCTCTACTCACGACAAATCATTTTGGTAGGCGAAACTCTGTCGCTTAGGGCTGGTGAAGGCATCTCAGCTATTAACAAAATCACACGAAAAAATGCATTGGCTTTTGTCACATGGAGTGGGATTAAGACTTATTTGAAAGCAAGGCTGGCATGATTGCATATAATACTCTACCCCCTCTGTTCAAAGGATACTAGACGTACTTAGCAACGTCAGTATAATTGCTCCCCAAGATGTTGCCTACTTTTTATCCTCAAAGTAACACCCACTATTTTTTTTTTGGACCCTCTAAAATTTAGGGATATGAATCTTACTTCAAGTATAAATTTGCGTTTGCTTTTCAATCCTTAAAGGACACCTCTATTTATCTCTGATGAATCAGACAGTTAGGCAGCAATTACAGACGCAACAGAACCTATGACAAAGCAAAATCGGCTAGCTATTGTTCTGAGCAAACTACTCAAGTGTTGTGTTTTACTAAAATTCTTGCAGATTATTGATTAAAATAACGTTGTGGGGTTTGAATATGATATTCAGCTAAGAAAAAAGACTTTTAGCTTCTGAAAATTAAGAAAAAATTCAAAGATCTAGAAAATTCATATTAATGCTGTTTCCTAAAGCTTTGAGAAGTCCACAGCATTAAAGTAAATTAGTCAGATTTTCTTTAGTAAAAGAATTAGAGTGGTAACTATTATCAAAACTCAGCTCGTTCAAACATACGGAACATGTTTTGCTATCTATACATTGGATGCGATCTTTATGTCCTAGCCAGTACTAATGTTGAGCAAAGCTTAATTTAACTAGACCTTGAGGCTTTAGTAGCTATAAAGCTAGGTAAACTCTAGAGTAGTGTGTGTCCTTTTGCTTCTGCTGATTGAAGGAATCCTTTATCTAGCTATGGAAAAGTTTATTCGTAGTTCTCTTATCAATATTGTTAAGTGGACTCCATCTGGAGCTGCTATTGGTGTAATGCTCCATTCAGTTTTAACTCAGGAGTGGACGCAAGCGTTTGTAGCATCATTCGTTGCCGCTAGCTCGTTGTTCTGGGCTAGTTTTAGTGGAAAATTCATGGAGGAAGCAGAAAAAGAAGCAGAAAAACGAGGTGGAGGCCTCGCTAAATGGCTTTTTATGGTTAGCGATATGGTTAGCGCTCACACTGCCAGAGGAGTCGCCCATAGCTGGCAGTACCTAACATCAGATTTTGAGGACAAATATTATCAGCGACTTACCTATATATGTCGTGACTATGAAACTCAAGGGTTAAACAAAGACCAAGTCCTGAAGCTACACCAGGTGTTCATCCCTCTTAAGATTTCGACCCAAAATCTAAACAAGATTTCCCAAAATTTGATTCAAAATTCATCAACAGATCTATCAAAGCGTCAAGACATTGGCCAGTTTTTGATAAGGATGAGGAGTGATCCTGCATTTCGAAGATTAGCAATTTTAGGCGCACCTGGATCTGGGAAAACAACGTTATTACGTCATCTGACCCTCATTTATACCAGTCGCCAAGAACGCAAATTCCTGCATCCCAAGATGCCGAGATTTGTCCCAGTTTTGATTTATTTGCGAGATGTGGTGGAAATTATTGTTACAACCCCCCAATTATCTCTGGTTGATTTTCTCAATATTTGGGTGCAACGTTTGCAATCGATTGATTCACTGAAACCACCTCCTGATTGGTTTGCCAAGCAATTAAACCGGAAAAGATGTCTCATTCTATTGGATGGTTTAGATGAAATCTCTGAATCTTACCGGCAAGCAGTCAGCCAATGGATTGATTTTCAAATGAAGGCATATCCAGAAACAGCGTTCATATTAACATCACGCCCCTTGGGCTATAAAGATGCCCAACTGCGACAGGATATGACTGTGTTGGAAGTGCAGCCATTTTCGCTCAAGCAAGTAACACAATTTATCCATAACTGGTATCTGGAAACTGAAATTACAAGTCATTATAATGATGATTCAGGTGTACAGGAAGAGGCCAAACAGCAAGCCGATGACCTGGTAAGACGTATTCAAGACTCTGTACCTCTTACTGCTATGGCAGTTAATCCTCTTTTGCTAACTATGATTGCGGTAGTACATCGACGAGGTAGCCCTCTGCCCGGTAGACGGGGTGACCTCTACAAGGAAATTTGCCATATCTTACTGGATACGCGACAGCGAGCTAAAGGCCTCCAAGATGTTCTCACAGGCACTCAAAAACAATCTGTCCTACAATTGCTTGCTCTAGGTCTGATGCAGGCGAAAACTCGTTCATTTACACTCTCATCGAATGTGGATAAACTGCTACAATCCCGGCTGGCATTAGTTACCAGGAAGCCACCAACCTCAGAAGGCTTTTTGGAGCAAATGAGAAAAGTAAGTGGCATATTGAGTATCAGAGAAGAAGGGGTTTATCAGTTTGCCCATTTGGGTTTTCAAGAATACTTAGCTGCAGCAGAGATTGCAGAGACTTCTAAGGAATCTCTGCTAAATGTCTTCGCAGACCGCGAAGACACCTCTTGGTGGTCTGAAACAATTCGCTTATACGCAGCTCAAAGTGATGCTTCCCGCATTATACGTGCTGCTATTCAGGCTTCAACAACAGAATCTTTGTCGTTGGCACTGGATTGTCTACAGGAAGCTCGGAGTGTTGATCCAGCAGTACGTCAGAAACTAGAAAATATCATTGCAGAAGGGCTAGAAGAAAGAGTAGTTAAAGCAAAAAATTTGGAGTTAACTAAGCATATCAGTATTGAGTTAGTAGGAACAAGTGGCTTCTTCAAAGGGGAAAAAGGAACACTGCTGTTAGAAGCTCGTAACTCGGGTAAAAACAAACTGAATTTTTTGTTCTCAATTGAAAACACTGCTAGCTATGAAATCAGGAAAAACGAAGCAAGAACAATAGGTTTAGAGCCAGGGAAATCTATTGTTCTGGATTACGAGATATTTACGATAGCATTAGGCACTATATTATTGCAGATTAAGCTTGACAAGAAGGTATATGAAAAACCCTTAAAGATAATTTCAGCTTACGACAACCCATATTTCTATGGCCCTCCAGTTAAAGATGCCATAAACTTCTTTGGGCGAGATCAGGAAATACAAGTTTTATGGAACAACGTAGTTGGAACAATTGGTGCGCATACGCTGTTGATTGGTGAGCAAAGATCTGGAAAAACCAGCTTACTTTATCAGCTCAAAAATCACCTATCACCTCCTTATATTGTGATTTACATTCCACTTCTAGATATGGATAAGAAGAGTGAATCGGCTTTAAGTAAACTACTCATGCAGATTTTAGATGCATTAGAAGAACAAGGAATTCCTAAAATGGCCGGAGTGAACACCTCACTCCAGTATGGTATGAGGTTCATCAAAGAGTTTGAGAATATCTTGAAAAACATAAAGTCTAAAATTGCCGATGCAAAATTAGTTTTATTACTGGATGAGGCCCATCTTATGAATAGAATAGATGTCGGCTTTCAAGAGGTTTTACGAGAGACTTTTAGCAAGTTCACTTCAGACATCCGCGTAGTGATGGCATGCTATTATGACTTTTTTGAGGAGTTAGATGCTAGTGGTTCCCCATTACATAACATTTTTGAGCACTTATTCCTAAATCCCCTAGAAGAAAGAGCCTCAAATCAGCTCATAACTGAACCTGCAAGAAAATATGGTTATGAGTACGATAACGAAGCTCAAACTAGAATTATCGAAATTGCTGGTGGCCATCCATATTATTGCCAGTTTATTTGTGCCAAGAGCTTTATTCGAGCTAAAAGCAAAGACTCAAAAAAGATATCTACTTCTCATGTTCAGTTAGCTTATCAAGAAGTTATAAAAGCTGACAAAGAAAAGTTTAAGGCCGGGTACTGGAATCGATTGTCAGAGGAAGAATGTTTATTACTTCAGAAAATGGTTAGGAAGAATATTCGTCAGGATGCATCGAGAGAGGTTATAGAAAAACTAATATCAAAGTCAATCATCGTTAAATCCAATGGTAACTATGTTTTTACTTCAAAGTTGTTCGAAAGTTGGATACGAGAAATTATAGATGGAAAATTTTATTCTTAGTACCTCTAAATATAGGTTAAGGAAAATTGAAATATTATGCCTCTGACTTTTGCTCCTAATAACAATGAATATTCAAAATTCTTATTTACAGGTCGTTCTCAGGATATAGATACTCTGCTTAAAGAAATTACTTCTGGCAATTGTGTAGCATTATACGGAGAGCGTCGTAGTGGAAAAACTTTGACGCTCCAAATGATGAAGGAAATCATCAACAATAAAATTACTGATGACGGAAAAATAATTTCTTCCCAATTGTCACAATTGAGATTGGTTGATCAAAATTTACTTCAAACAATATCTATTTGGAGAGTTTCTTTGTTGAGCTACAACGCCATCCTTGTATCGCTTCATGGGAAACGAACTGAGGTAGAATTATTTGAAAGTATAGTGAATGAGTTGGCAGAAATACCCATTGATATCTCTGAAAAATCTTTAGTTTCACCTTTGACTAAGGATAATACTATTAATGGGTTAAGAAGTCTCCTGGAACAATTGCAAAGTTATCTCATCAAGAAGAAAGAGAAGCTCGTTGTATTAATGGATGAGATGGAAACCCTCAGTAAATTTCGGAAGGGTGTAGCTATCGCAGAAGAATTTTGTAAGACGACTGAATATACCGAGATAATTTTTATCCACACAGGCTCATATACTTGGAGAGAACACGTATACGAGCACGGGTCACTCTTTAACCATCTTGAGCCATACTTTCTAACAAGTATTGATGAGCGAGATATGAGAAGGTTTCTGCTTCAACCTCTAACTAGGAAAGAACAAAAAGACTTTGTTGTGAAAATGAGTGGTTGCAAGCCTTTATACGCTCAATATATTGGTGAAATTCTATATAAGTCGGGTAAAGAGACAACACAATACGACTTGTTAGATAATCGATCTCTTCGTCAGAAAGTCAAGCAAAATATTTTCGAAGAGCAAGCTTTAGACAAAACATCAAAATTATTATTATCTACCCTTTCACATTATCAAGATGTTAGTGAGGAATGGTTAACTGGAAAGTTGAAAATTGATCAGTCTCTTATTAGAGCAAAGCTCTATAACCTTGTAGATTTTGGAACTATTTCTGTACTTGAGAAAAAATATAAGATTTGCGGTAGCTTTATAGAACTCTGTGGTCGCGATACCTATACAAATCCGATTCAAGAGCAAACATATGAGAAAAGATTGACCTCGTTATTAAAATGGAGTCTTATGCCCATTTTTTTGACAGGCGCATTCTTACTTCACCACTATGTACATCCTGGTAATTTTCAGAAGAGATTCTCTATCCCAGACCATATCACCCTAGAAATCGACCATCCGAAGATATTGGAGGATAATGAAGAAGGATCAATTAAGATATTTGTGACAAATACGAGTCAGTCTAAAATCGATTCCTTAAAAATCACTTTTAATTCTGAACAAATAAAGTATTCAAAAGATGGGACGAACACACTGCACTTATCTGCTCTAGAACCAGGTTCTACGTATAGCCAGACGCTGAATTTTCACGTTTTGTCACTAGGCGGCAAGGAGAAACTAGAAAGTAAGATAATATATCTTGGTAAGAATTTCTTTTTTGAGATTGAACATCGTCCCTTTTCTATAAAAGCTTTCGGAAGCTCTTTAAGTGTCTTTTTAGCGTTTTTGGGATTTACATTTCCAGGTAGGGGCTGGATTGAACTTCTTTCGAAAGTGCAAGGTATTCTACTTTCTCAAGATTCTAAGAGTGTTGATAAAGACAATTAATTTAGAATAACTAAAACTGGTTCTTGTCGACTTAACTCACTTTAGAACCGAACTGTACTTAGCAGCGCACCCTGATCGTAGTAAAGATAAAGAGCAAGACATCTATCTCACTCCCACAGCTCTTGGTAAGCGTCTTGGTATCAGTGCCAAGACAATGAATGGTCGCTTGAAACTTCATGGGCTCCAGAAGAAGAACCGCGACTACTCGGCAGGCCAATCAGCATGGCTACCTACTGAAGAGGGTAAGGAGTACTCGATTCTTACGGTGGAAGAGCATAAGGGCGAGAATCCTACGCAGTATCAGCATCTGAAATGGTCTGAGCGGGTGCTAGAGCTTTTCAAGAGCCCTGTGGCGGCTTGAGCTTGATAGAAAAGTGCTGCATAACATACATTCGAGGTTCTCGACTTCTCCGAGAATCTCGAATCTTTAGCTCATTTAAGCTTGTTTAAGAGAGAGGTAGTCTGCTCATAAAGTATAGCTAAATATGCACTTAAAGAGATTTTAGAGTGTTATATTTAGAGAGAGAGTTTAACTCTCTGCTAACAACGAAACGGGTGCATCTAGAAGAATCAAAAGAAACAAAAACAAACGGAAACACAGATTATGTTGGATTGGCTTAATTCGGAGATTCCTAACTATAAATCACCCATAATTACACAAGGCGACAGAATAGCTGCAGTGGGAGTGAATACGCTAGGACTTGTTGGAATCCTGGGGTGTTTTGTCCTGTATAAAGATAGCAGGCATGTACGGGTCTTAGAATGGTGTTCTAAGCATGGTGTATCTAACCCGTTCGATATGGGTCCTAAAAATTGGGAACGATGCTTATTTGACTTAGGGGATGTTACAGGTGTTAATCATGATCTGGAATACGATGCGAATGATACATTAGTCTACCAATGATAAACGGTGCGATCGCACGGGATGACGCTCGCATACAGTTACGATTCTCATAGCTTTTTCATCCAGCCCTTACGTACCCCCTCTGTTCAAAAAGCACTAGGAGGGATGTGAGGGTGGTGGGGTAAGCAACCCTCGATGGACTACTCCTAATTACCTTCAAAGGAAGCCTCCATCCGTAACTGCCGATGTACTACCTACCCCCTCTCATTATTTTTTACTTTCTAAAATTTTCAGTGATATTACCGACAATGTCTTTGGAGACGACCAAAACATTTTGATGGTTGCAGTAAGTACAGCTCTTTTATTTATTTTTTGTGTGAAATCTCAGTTTTAATTCTCGAGCTTCCCTCTGAGTTGGAGAACATATTGAGTACCTGGCTCAAAGACCTTGTGGGGATAACAGAGGGTAAAAATTATGAATAAAAAAGCTGAAGCAGCTGGATTTGCTGCTGGTGGTGGAGTTGTAGGGGCTGGCGTCTCAGCCGTAATTGGCAATATGGGATTAGCTGGCAGTTTTGGGGCTATTGCTGTTGGTACCACTCCTGTAGTCAGTGCTGGTGTTATAGCTGGTTTGGCTATATATGGTATCAAGAAGGCCTTTGATAAGTCTTCCAGCAATTAATAACGTATTCAAAACTCTTAAAGAAAGGACCAACCATGAATGACTTGAAAGTTGTAGGTGCGATCGCAAGTTCAGCAGCTGCCACGGGTACAGGCTCAGTCACAGTGGCTACGATCACCTCTTCTGCTCCTGGGGTTTTAGGAGTTCTGGGATTTACGACTACCACTGCCGTTGCTTTGCCTGTCGGTGGTATTGTTGCGGCAGCAGGCTTAGTTGGCTATGGCGTTTGTAAGGGTGTTGCAGCATATAAGCGTAGTAAACAATCACACCCCTAACCCCGTGCCAAACGATAAAACACCAACACCTGAAATCCTAGAAGCCGGAGCTGCTTGCAGCCTAGGAGCAGCTGGCGGGGTTATCGTAGCCAACACGGTCGGCGGAATGGGCCTTGCCGTGGGTGGTGGAGCCATAGCCATCGGCGCACCTCCCGTTATTGCGTTAGGCGGTATTGTGGGGCTAGCGGGTTGGGCCGTTGCTCACCTGTTCTTAGGCGGACGCCCGCAGTACGGCATGTATGGCTTTTACGAAGCAATCCGATATGCCAATCCTAATCAGCTATCAGAATTAGCAAGACTTCTAAATTCCCCCTCAAGTCAACCAGAACATATCTGGCACCACGTAGCACACCTGAGAAGCCCTCATCAGGGATGGAAGCAAACGGTTACGGATGTCGCTGATCGCACCGGCCTGGATTGGGACCAGCTCTTGAACGGTCGCCAGTGGGCAGATATTTCTGTGCTTGAAATTGAGAAGGCGGTCACTCACCATTTGTTTGGAGAGATTGATGAAATGCCCTCTCACCATGTCAGTACGCCTATGGTGGATAGTTTGCCGCTCAAGTGGCGTCAATTGGCTCTGGCGATCGTTGGGGTGTCTCTGGTTCGTTAGCTACTGGTAGTATCCTTTTGATTAGGGTGGGTGGGCTTCCGTTGATGGATTGCTCACTCGTCTAGTTATTTTTTGCTTTATAGATTTTTCGGGTTTGGATTGCGCTTCAAGTACACTTTTTGGTCTTCTCTTCTCTCTAACTACCCCACCTGCTTCTGCGTTAGGTTAGGCAGCGATTTTACTTTTGGATTTTCCCTGACTTCAAGTAATGAACAACAAGTTGCAACTTTAACCCTATACTCAATTTCAATCCTTTAATTTTCACCCATCTTCCCTCGTAATCGCTCTAAGTGCCTTTTGGTATTGAGTGTGTATGGATGTTCAAGCCCCAATTTATATTCTCGAATTCGTAGAGATTGCTCAAAAAGTGGTTTTGCGTCGTTATAACGTTTCATCGACTCATACAGCAAAGCAAGATTATTAAGGCATTGAGCGAACTTAGGGTGCCCATCACCTAGGTATTGTTTATTAATCGTAATTGCGCGTTTATAAAGAGGTTCTGCGTCTCTATATCGCCCCACTGCCTCATACAACAAGGCCAAATTATTTAGAACAGTGGCAATCTCGGGATGATTGTTTCCCTGCTGTTCCCAAATAGCATTAGCACGCTTATAAAGAGCTTCTGCTTCTTCATAATTACCTACTGATCGATATAGTTCTGCCAAACCGTTCAAACCAATGGCAATACTGGGGTGCTCGGGTCCCAAGTGCTGTTCCTGAATAGTTATTGATTTCTGTAATATGGATTCTGCCTCATCGTAACGTCCCATCAGCTTGTAAAGGGATCCTAGGTTATGTAATATAGTGGCAAGAGTTGGATGATCAGCTCCTAAGCGCTGTTGCAGGATAACAGTTGATCTCTTGAAGAGAAGTTCTGCCTCACTATAACGTCCCATTGATTCATATAGTGATGCTAGATTATTTAGGCTGTGAGCAACATTAGGATGGCTAGCCCCTAATTGTTGTTCTTGAATAGTTAGTGCTCGCTGCATGAGGTTTTCTGCCTCACTATAACGCCCCATTAATCCGTATAGATCCCCTAAATTACTGAGGCTTCGGGCAGCCTCAGAAGAGTTATATCCTAACTGTTTTCTTTGAATGATAAACGCTCTCTTGAAGAGCTTTTCTGCTTGACTATAGCGCCCGATCGCTTGATATATAGATGCTAAACTATTGAGGTTATTTGCAATAGCAGGGTGATTCTCTCCTAACTGCTCTATGCTAATAGCAATTGATTGTCGCATGAGAGATTCTGCTTCATTATAACGTCCCATGTCTCTACATAACAATGCTAAGTTATTCAAACCAGTGGCAACCTTAAAATGATTGGCTCCCAACTGCTGCTCTTGAATAGCAATTGACTGCCGCATTAGTTCTTCCGCTTGATAGTATTGCCCCATTTCTTGGTATAAATTCCCTAAATTACCAAGATCGATAGCAAAATTAGGGTGATTAATTCCATATACTTGTTTATCGATTCTGATTGCTCTCAGTAATAGGCTTTCTGCTTCGTCGTAGCGTCCCATGACGACGAATAGTATCGACATGCTATTTAAGGTATTAGTAATATGTGGATGATCGCCTCCTAATTTTTGTTCTTGAATCAGAAGTGACCGCTTATAAAGAGCTTCTGCCTCTTCATAGCGCTCCATCACTTGATAAAGTTCTCCAAGACTATTCAAACTGCTAGAAATATCAGGATGATTAGTTCCTAGTTGTTGTTCTTGAATCATGATCGATTGTTTTAATAGAGATTCTGCTTCCTCATAGTGGCCTATCACTAAATACAAATTTGCGAGACTATTCAAGCTCTGGGCAAAATGAGGATGTTCAGCTCCGAGATACTGCTTTCGAAAATTGAGCGATCGCTTATAAAGAGCTTCTGCTCTCATTAATTTTCCCGTTGCCTGATAAAGTGTTGCTAGATTATTTAGCCTATTAGCGAGAGTAGGATAATCGATCTCTAACTGCTGCTCTAAGATAGTAATCGATTGTTGAAATAGAGGTTCCGCTTCATCATAGCGACCTGTCGCATAGTATAGTGATGCCAAATTATTTAAGATATTTGAAAAACTAGGTTGGTTAACTCCAATCCGTTGCTCCAGAATAATAAGTGCTTGCTCATAGAGTGGATGTGCTTGATTGTATTTTCCTCTTTTTTGGTAGAATTCTGCAAGGTTATTGAGACTTACAGCAAAATCAGGATGATTAGTTCCAAAGTTGGTTTCAGCATGAGTAAGACGTTTGGTGTGCCAGTATTCAGCATCCGCCCATTGACTCTGCCCTTCCGACAGCCAAGCTAGGGAAGTAAACAGACGCATAACATCGTTATCTGGCAATAAGTGGGTAAGATGCTCAGTAACGATAAAGAAATGAGGGATAGCATCTTGTAACTGAGCTAGATTGCTAAGATTAAAGGTTTGTGGAATAGTCCTGGCAATATCAGTAATTGCGATTGCCATACCTCTTTGCAGATTTTCTGCATGAGATACAAGAGTAGTAGATAAATGCTCAATAAAAAATTCTCTCACCAATTGGTGAAGTTGATAGCGCCCCTGTCCTAACAACTGAACCATTGAGCTGTATACCAGTTCTCCATCTAGGGCATCTTCTATTTCTTCAACATTAGCATTAGATAGAGCTGCAATAATCCAATTTTTTTGAATAGGAGCTAACGCAAAGATAGCCAAAAGTCCTGATAAACACTTTGCTAGGTCGGATAAATCCTGCCAACTTAGAGCTATTGCAGCGCGAATATTGCGCTCATAAACTCGTTCAGCAGGTAATTCTGTTAGCGCTTGGGCATTCAATCGACTTTCCTGAAGCCTTTCCCATAAGGTAGCAAGGTCAACGCTAGGGCGATGTTCTAGATATTTCCCAACTAATTCAATCCCTAAAGGTAAATACCCCAACCAATGTAATATTTTTTTCGCTGTGTCTACATCTGCTCGAATACGCTCATCATCCCCTACATATTGTCGAAATGTCCGAAATGCTTCAGCTTTTTTCATTACCTCCAAATCTAATCGATTTACAGGGGTCCCAAATCGCACTCGGGAGGTCAGCAGCACTCGAAAAGATTCATCTCCAGGCAAAAAATGACGCACCTGATCATAATCAAGCACATCGTCTAATACTAAAAGTCTAGTTCCAGGAGATAACGTTTGCCATTGACTCCAACACCACGCTACCTGCTTCTCCACACTTGGCAGATTATCTGGTATTTTCCAACCAAAGAATGCTGCTGCTGTAATGACTTCTGATACCAGACCTATCTCTCTGACCTGTAACCACCAGATTCCACCAGGATAAATGTTAGTTTTTATTGTTTCCCGCACATAGGCCCGTGCTAGAGCAGTCTTGCCAACACCACCCATTCCTGCTGCTGCTGCAATAACAACTTGATGAGCGGTCTTAGCTTTTGAGTGAGTAAGTTTGTGATGCAGCGCATCTAGTTCAGCACGTCGTCCAACAAACAACGCTGAGCCAAGGGTATTAAGTCCGTAGTTTAAGGTACTTGACTTTGTCGGTGCCTCTCCCGACGACTCCAGTCATAACTCAAACTTCTCAATCTTTACAGGGTTATATCCTCCCTGGAATACAAAACCAATTTTTTCCGCCAACTTGCCCTGATTGATCACGGTGCCAAACTGCTGCTGCATCGCTTGTGCTGTGGCATTCAAAGCTTCTTGCACCTCTGGTTCCGCTGCCGCAACTCGCTGAACTTCTTCAATGATTTCACAATCGATGACATCAGGAGTTGTGGCTCCAGACTCTAACCGCTTCACTGTGTCCGGCGACTTTTGCCGCAGGATTTCTAGCAGGTTTTTAGTAGAGGCGATCGCGCCTTCTCCAAGTTTCTCGCCTACCTTCTCCGTTGCTTTGGTCGCAATCAGCATCAGAGCAATCGTCGCCACAGTAATGGGATCCATCAACCTTTCCTATTAGGATTTCAATTGTCCTTGAAGTACATTTTTATTCTGCACTTTCTCCAACACCCTTGGCCGACTTCGAGTCGTATGCATCGTATTGATTATAATTTATCCGAAACCTTTCGGCTTCTTAGAAGAGCGCTTGGATTTTCTAGGTTTCAGTTTTTGGCTTCGCTTAATACAATTTTCTAACTTTTGTTCATAAAAACCAACGCTACTATCTTGCCTTACACGACAATTTTCGATTGCTTTTTGGTAGTAGTGAATAGCTTTCTTAAATTGCCTTACACGGTCATAAAATCCTGCTAGATGAGCATAACAGTGCACCATCTCAGGGTGACTAGACTCTAACAGGCTCTCCCAAATCGCCTTGCATTCCAGTAACATTTTTTCAATTGCGCCATTGTTCTTCTCTTGCCAATCGTAACAAGCAGCGAGATTTAGCAATGATTGCCCAACAAGATAATTTTCATTCCCGTATTCTTGCCGTCTTAATCTTAAAGCAATTTTATAACTTATTTCAGCCTCTGAGTATTTCTTTAAATCTTCTAAAATTAGCCCAAGATTATTATGTGCAGCTGAAATTGTATATTGAGTTTCTTTATTATCACTTTGTCCAGAGACTTGTTGAAAAAATTCTAAGGAGTATTTAGTATATCTCTCAGCCTCTAATAAGGCATTTACACGTTGATTTCGTTGTGCAGGATGTTTAATTTTTTGGGCTAAATTCCACCAAGCCATTCCTAAATTTTCAAAGCTTGTAGTAGTAGTTAATTCAAGGGAAAGGCCAGAATCAGATTCCTTTTGTGTTTTGTTGGATTGGGAAAGTAGTTTCTTTTCTATATCGATTGCTTCTCTCATCAACTTAATTGCTTCTTGAGGATTAGCAACATAAGTATAAGATTTCGCTAGCAGATTTAAGGATTCACAATATTCTATTGAGTTAGTTAACTGAAACTTGTGATAGAGCTGGTAAATTTTCAAGGATGTTTCTTCCACCTTTCCATATAGCCCTTTATCAAAATATTGAGAAGCAACATACTTTAAGTGTTTTAATGCTGTAGGTTCTAAGTAATCTAAGTTAAGTTGTAATTCGAATAATTCAACAAATAGCTTTTCAGCATCGTCTAATTTATTTTCATTAATATATAGGCTTGCCAATTTTGCTAAATTTAAGCGGTATTTAAGATTTTTCCGATCAAGAATTAGCTTGTTTATTTTTAAAGCTTTTTTCAAGTAAGCTTCAGCCTCCTCGTATCTCTCCATTTCGATATATAAACTGCCTAGATTCTGAGCAGCTTGCGTAAAATAAAAATTGTTTTCACTCTTACTTTCAAAATAAATTAAGACATACTTAAAACAGTTTTCTGCGTCTACATATCTTTTCATCTCATTGTAGACTAACCCTAAATTGTTAGGGACGCAAAAAACAAGGTCAGAGATATAAATCTCTTCCATGCCTTGCTTAAACAGATTTTGCGGTAGAACTTTAGAAAATAATTTACTTAGTATTTTTTCAGCTTTTTCATATTCTCCCATTTGGCGATAAGTATCGCCTATTGCATTGGTTATCATCATAGTTTCATGATGATTTTCACCTAGATGGCTTATAGCAATTTTTCGAGCTTCATCTAATAATTTTAACGCCTCGATGTATTGCCCCCTATCCTTTAAAACAAGTGCAAAGTCATTCGAAGGAACCATTAGATGAATATCAAGTTCACCAAATTTTTTCTTAGTAGTTTCTAAATATTCTCGAAAATATTGGATTGCTTGAGGATAAAAACCTTGACTTACGTAGAAACTACTAATCGCTTTAATGGGTAAGTTCCAGTTCCCAGGAATATAGTCATCATAATCATCAACAATATGATCATAATAATGCTTTACGACTTGTTTTATATGAGGAATTAAAGGCGTTAACCTTTCAATTTGAGGAGGTGAGAGTATTTGTGTGAATTTCTCACACTTTGAAATAAACAGCTTACAATAGTCTTGCTTTGCAGCTGTTGAGAATTCAGATTCCTCTAGTGTTTCTCTTAAATAAAGATGAATTAAACGATGTAGCTCATATTGACTGTCACCTGTTAGCTTAACTAAATTTAAGTTAACCAAATTATCAATTAGCCATTCTTCAATATCATCTCTATCTTCTTCAGGAAACAGTTCCTCAATCCATGTTTGCTGAATTGGAGCAACAGCAAATAAACTTAGATAAAGAGCTAACTTCTGAGTCTTAGGTTCATCCTTTAGTTCATCCCAACTTAAGCCAAATGCTGCCTTAACACCTTTTTTGGCAGTCATTTCATCGGAGTGCTTTTTACTAAGCAAACTATTTTCGCTTTTTAGTCCTCGCTTCTTTAATTTCTCTCTTGTTTCCTTGATGGTCCATGCTCGTTTCCTTAATAATCTAGCAATTAATTCTAACGCGAGGGGTAAATAGCCTAAATCCTGGCAAAGTAGTTTAGCTTGCTCAATCTGTGAATTAATTCTATCGTTACCAACATAAGAACGAAGTAAATCAAGAGAAGCTTCTTCCGATAATTCTTCTAAATGAATATTTTCTATAACATCAGACAGATGCTCACAACGAGTTGTGATTAATACCTTAAATCTCTTTAATTCATAGGGGGGTAAATGTTCAAAAATCTGCTGGGAGTTGCGTACGTCGTCAAAAATAACTAGGACGTCCCCCTCAATCCAATTATTCCAACAATATTGAACTTTTTCAACAGGAGTATTACCCCTAGGCTCGCCTAATTGTAATTTATGCTCGAAAAAACTTGTAATATCAGAGCTGAAGTCATTGCTTTCCACATTGACCCAACAAACTCCACCTGTATAAGTCCCTTTTCTCCATTCCTGCTTAGCATATTGCAAAGCAAGTTCAGTTTTGCCAATTCCACCCATTCCTGACAAAGTTGAGATAGCAACTCTTTCAGCTTCTTTCAGCTTGTTATGCACTTGGTTAAGAACAGTTTCTCGTCCTACAAATTTAGCAATTCCACTATTCTTTAAATTATTATGAGTATGAGAATCAGGTACCCGCTCTTTACGGAGAACATCGTTTAAAATAGCGGTTAATTTTCCTTCTGGTAGATGATATTGAGGGCCAACATAGGCAATACCCCCTTCTTTTACCAGAGTTTGAAAACCTACTGCGCCATTCTGGTTGTCTTGCTGCATCTGCTGATAAGTCTGCAATGCGGCTCGTAAATCAGGATTTGTAGCAATTTCCTTTTCCACCAATACCACCAACTCAGCGTGGTCTAGCTCTGGTTTATCCTGCAGCACCTCAACGATAAGTTGACATAATTGGGAGATCAAGTTGTCCATCCTTACCTATCCCTAATCTTGCTTGCCCTGAATGTGAATCTCACCAATGTAGGCAGTACCACCTTCCACCTTGGTCTGCCAACCCTTGGCCTGATCATAGTTATTCTGGGTCATGCTGCTCTGGTCAACCAGCTTACCCGCGTTAATTTCCTGCGCCATCATTTGGATATCTCTGGCAAACTGCGGGTCTTCATCCATGGCAACCTGCAAGTAAGCGGCAATCTGATTGACCTGCTCTGGAGCGATTTTCTGAGTCTGGTCAATGGCCGCTTTGACCTCTTCTACCCGAGGCTTGCCCCTTAGCTTGGCCCAGATGCGCTTCAGCAATGTATCCATCTTGGCTATTGCCTCAGTGGAAAACTTCTTGGCCAGTTCTCCCGCTCCGGTCTCAAGGAACTTCTGAAATGCCAGAGTTGCTATCGCGCTAGCGGTTAATGTAGTTGCCGGGTCTGTCATGGCTTTTTAAGAAGCGCAATTTTACAACTCAATTTTGGCTCTATTGTTCTAGATTTGCCAACTCTTTAAGCCAATAGCGCTTTCAAACATTATGGAAGCTTCCAAGGACTCAGTGGGAGAGTCGTGTGCAGCGCCAGCTAACCTGTAATTCAACGTCAGCTCTGCTAGATAAGATCCACGCTTGTAGGTTTATCCAGTACTTCACGTAGTAACATCCCCATGCACATAACTTATACCGATAATTTTGCTTTTATAACCCTTAACTTCTACACCCCTTGACCTCCACAACCCTTAAATTTCTTCTTAAATTTTCCTTTTCCATCCCATTCCATCCTGAATCCACCTCCCTCAGCATAAAATCCTCACTAAGGGTAGTACCCTCAGGGGTACTTTCTCTTTTCAATCCTTAAAATCTTTGTGATCAGGAGAATGTCATGGACCACAAACATAATCGCTTCAACCCTCAATAATGATCTTTCTTCGACCTACAGTAATAACAATTTTCTCAAAGCTTGATGCTACCCACAGTTCTGATCAGACTGCTAAAAGCCTCGAAAAGCTCTAAACTGGTTGCTCCTCCAAGCAACTTAATTACGCCACGTTAAGCCAAGATGTAGAAGCTCCTCGTGGACTAGATGGAAGTCTCTCACCCACCCCAAAATCGGTATGTTAGGCTGGACAGATGTCCAGTTAATCGACTACTCTACCGCTAGAGGAATAACACCCCTATCCCTATCCCTATCCCTATCCCTATGCCTCGTTCGAGATGGCTAAGAAAGCACAAGCTACAAACACCATAAACCCCCTACATTTTGAGGATCTTGAGCCGCACAGGTTTGAGGACTTGATCCGGCAACTTCTTTATGATTTTAGACAGTGGTATTCAATAGAGGCTGTCGGTCGTCTTGGTTCAGATGAAGGCATTGATATTCGAGCAGTAGAACGGAAAGGTTTTGCGGAAGAAGAAAGGGAGATTAACGAGGAAGAGGAATCTTTTGCCACTGACGAAAGCAGGAGTGCTCGTGTTTGGGTCATCCAGTGTAAAAGAGAAAAAAGTATCGGTCCTAAGAAAGTTAAACAAATTGTCGAGAATGACCTCTCTCAACAAGAGGAAGTTCCATACGGCTATATGATCGTTGCTCCGTGCGATTTTTCCAAAAGGTCAAGAGACAGTTTTCGAGACGCCACTTTATCCTTCGGAGTTGAAGAATTTTATCTGTGGGGCAAGGCTGAATTAGAGGACTTACTTTTTCAGCCCCGGTATGACCATTTACTATTCGCCTATTTTGGCGTTTCTCTACAGATACGTAGGCGCACAAGCCGAACTCAGTTGAGGTCGAAACTCACTCTAAAAAGAGCACTGACGCGACATTTAGGAGAGCTTAGAAAACGTTCGTATAAACAAGTCCTCATTCGCGATCCTCGACATTCTGATTATCCCAGGATCGATAATGAAAAAGAGTTTTGGGAATCACCCCCCTGGCGGTATTGGGACTTTTTTATGCATCGTCCACCGGATCAAGTAATGTTTGTTAAGCGAAAGTGCTATGCCTATTACAACCCGCAAACTGATGAGTGGGATGCGTTACTTGATCTCGATTTAGGCGTTGTATACCCACAGCTATTTGATGCACCTGAAGAACCACCAGAGAGAAAAGCTCTACAGCAAGAATATCACGAGGTATGGGACCATGGACTTCCAGCCCATTGCAAGGCATGGTACTACGAACTCGGCATAATACCCTATGATCGTATTCTAGCTATTGATGATCTAGGAGATGCCTGTAATGAACCTCCTCATCTCTTGGTTGATTATCGCGATTCAACAGATCCCTTTGAAGGTCAGACATTTCAGGGAATAGAGCCTGTTGGGAATGGGCATGGGCATAAAATACTCAAAACAGAGGGACTGAAGCAATGCTCATTTCTTACAGACCTCTCTGAGAGTCTGAGGCGAGAGCGAGCGAGGTACACAGATGATGAGCGAATTGAATTAGCCTTACAGGAAATGGTGAAAGTAAGAGAGGCATTCATAGAAACCTCTGAAGAGTATCTTTCCAATTGGTATTGGTCCCAGGTCGATTCAAGAGTTAAAAGACAAGTCGAACACACACTGAGTTTAGGAAAGAAAGAACTTTCCAGGCTTAAGCAAACTGTCAAAGAGCTTCAAGAGGAAACTAAAGGCATTATTAACGAACATTTTGGAGCGGAAGAATTATGGTGGGATCAGGAGCGAGGTGACCAAAACTATTCCTATTACGGTAATCGTGCTCCAGATGAACTCGACATAGCCCTTCGCTACGCAGCAGGTCACTTGGCCCCAATTCTGAAGGAATTTGGCTACACGAATCCTAATGTGAAATGGGTTAAAAGAACTGAAAAGAGCTATTACTCAACAGATGAAACTCCATATTATCCGGGTTTGATTCAATGGAGTGAAAAGATGCGTACATTGGTTGGGCGTTATGAAACTCTACGGCAACGAGTAATAAGTTTAGAACGAAACAAAGTAACCCATCCTGATGTACAACCAGAACCAGATAAAATGGTAGCCAAGCTCTGGGAAAAAGCGTAGTGTCTTAGACAAAATTCTGTACAGTCTTCTTAATTTCCGATTTTAGGGCTCTGTATTCTTCTATTAATACTTCAAAATCCAATTTTCTTTCTTGGTTCATTTACTCCATGCCGTACGCTGAATAATTGTATCTCATCGTCTTACTTTTCGAGATTTTACAATTCGCAGCACTAACCATGTAGTTACAAAACAGATTAAGAGAGTTACTACTAGCGTTGGAATCAAAAACTGACCAGGACTCCTATCAGAACTGTCAGGGTATCTATACTCTAATGAAGCCTCATTAATTCCATTTAGAAATGGCGTTGAAGGCACTTCGATAGCTTTTATTGTAGACTCTAGTGTGTCAACTTCTGTAAGCAGTTCTTTCTGAAGTGTTGCTATATTTTGAGGTGGATTTAGCGATGAAACTGCTGAGTCTAGTTGATTTGCCACCCTCTTCGTTTTCTCAAAACTAGCTAGAATATTAGCCTTAAATATTTCATAGCCTTTAATAACTTCTTTGTGTTCATCAGATGCTTTCACTATTAAGGTACGATATCTTTCGTTGATGTACTCAATACGCCCTTCTCTGAGTGCTTGCTGCTGATTCAGACTACTTTGCAGAGAGTTGATCCAAAGCCCTCCACCAATTGAACCTGCTATCACAATCCCCAACAGTACAATGACTAACGTTTTAGATTGGTCTTCATATAATTCAAGTAGTTTCTCAAGTAGCCCCATAACAGCATCTAGCTCTCTCACTCATAGTGTGTAAGTCTTACCCATAATCCAACGATAGACTTGCTGGATAAGACTCGCGCTTCCGGTATCTTATCCAGTACTTTTACATGATAGGTCCCTCAGTCACAGAACTTATACCGATATACCGAAAATCCGTTTCTATAGCCCTAAATCCAACCTCAAATACCGCAAACCCCTCTCCAAGCACAGTACCCCCAAGGGTACTTTTTCTTCTCAATCTTTCAATCCTTAAAGTCATCTCCATCCCACCCCACTTACCGATCCCTTAACGCTACTCATCCTAAGCACTCCATTGGTACCACTGGGAACCCTGGCCACTGTCTCATAACTACCCTGTCCTCACCCCCATGTAATTTTCCCAAAGTTTCATCACCCTGGAGGCTTCATGCCAGTAGAATAATCGACATCTCGTCGTTCCCACTCGTCCCTATCCCCTTCCCAACCCATGAATATCCAGCCTGAGCAGCCAACATCCATCTGGAAGCGACCTGTCAAGGTCAAGTTTGGTGCATTGGCTAAAGCACTGGGTAAAGGGACGATCGCAGGTGCTTTTGGCAATTGGCCTGGGGTGGCCGGGAGTGGGATTGAAATCGTCAGCGCGTTGGGCCTTAAAGCTAATAATCCGAGCGCTACGGTTTGGATTTGGATTCAGAGATCGCTCTTGCAGGCCATGTCTGAATTAACTGCTGGGGTTAAAGGGAAACTGAGCACAAAAGAACCAAATTTCAAGAGGTTGTGTGAGCAACTGGATTTGGTTCTAGAACGAAGCGAGTTTTCGATCTCTCAAGAATTCTCTCGGCACCCGAAAAGCTCACAAGTGGTTCAGGATATGAAAGTCCCCTTTCGCCGCTGGTTACGGATGCAGGGACTATCAGAATTACAAGCTAATTCTCTGGCAGAACGATTGCCCGGCTATTTTGTCCTTGCCTTGAGTCAACAATTGCAAACCAATCCTGACGATTATGTTTCACTAGAATCAACTCCGTTAGAACATTTTAGAATTAGAAAGGCAAGTGAACAAGAATTCGCGTGGCATCGTTACTCTGCCTCGTTACAGCAAAAGGTAGACGAAGAAATGTTCGCAGAAGCCTTTAGCCTACGTCAGGTCTATATGCCCCTGCGAGCTTATTACGAGCGCGAGGTTAAAGGCAAAGATGACGGCCTTGGTTATGCTAACCCACAGTATGTAAGCAAGACAGAACGTGTCGTTGTTGACTTGCAAGACGCTATTACTAACTGGCTCAAGAAGAGCGATCGCACCGATGCCATCCGAGTGATCTGTGGCGGCCCTGGTTGCGGTAAGTCATCGTTTGGGCGGATGCTGGCAGCAGAATTATCTGAAAATAAAACTTTCCCAGTTTTGTTTGTGCCGCTACATCAGTTTAGGCTATCTGATGATCTCGTAGACTCAATGGATGAGTTTCTGAAAAATGATCTAAATAACATCTTACCACCGAATCCCCTAACCCGAGATAATGCAGAACGTCAACTCCTGATTATTTTTGATGGTCTGGATGAATTATCGATGCAAGGGAAAGTAGCCTCTCAAGTCGCTCAGGATTTTGTGAGAGAAGTTCAAAATAAACTGTTAGGTTTTAATGGTAGTGAAGCTAAGGTCAGAGCTCTCATCAGTGGACGTGACGTTGCAATTCAGGCAAATCAACCTAAATTTCCTAAAGAAGGCCAAATTCTACATGTACTTCCCTACTATCTACTCGACAAAAGTAAGTATGCTGATGAGGCCAAGCTTCTAGCTAAAGACTATCGGCAGGACTGGTGGAAAACCTACGGAACTCTGAAAGGGAAGCCCTACGAGGGATTACCTAAAGAACTTGATAAAGGAAAACTAATTGAGATAACGGCCCAACCATTGCTCAATTATCTAGTTGCCCTTAGCTACGATCAGGGTGATATCAACTTTTCTGAAGAAAGTAATCTTAATGTTGTCTATAATGATCTGCTAGAGCAGGTTTATCAAAGGGATTGGGCCGGGTATCAGCATCCAACTTTAGGAAATGTAGCTGAAAAAGACTTTATCCGCATTCTTGAGGAAATTGCTGTTGCCTGTTGGCATGAGAATAGTCGGACTACTCCGATTAGCAATATTGAAGAGCGTTGTACAAATGTAAAGTTGAAATCTATCCTAGAATTTTTTGAAAAGGATGCCAAAGAAGGGGTAACTCAACTGCTTATTGCTTTCTACTTCAGACAAAGTGGGCTACAGGGCAGTGAAAAAACATTCGAGTTTACACATAAGAGTTTTGGTGAATATTTGACAGTTCGGCGATTAGTGAGAGAGTTAGGGCTGATTCAAGATGAACTGACCCGACATCAGGAAAATCCTGATATTGGTTGGGATGAGAAAGAATGCCTAAAACGTTGGACAATCCTTTGTGGTCCTGCTGAACTGGATAAATATTTACTGAACTTTTTACGAGATGAGATCAAGCGCTCTGACAAAGAAACAGCAGGTCAATGGCAAAAAACGTTGTGTGACCTCATAGGCTACATGCTCAAGCATGGCATGCCAATGGAAACACTTGATCCACGTCCTAAATTTATTGAAGAAATAAGGATGTATCGGAACGCATCCACGACTTTGCTGGCTATGTTGAGCAGTTGTGCACGGGTGACAGGGGAAATATCAGACATTAAATGGCCAAATAGTAAAAGTTTTGGTGAGTGGCTAACGGTCTTGCAGGGGCAAAAAATCGGAGGTAATAACCCTATAACTTTTAATTGTCTTGATTATTTGAATTTAAGAGGCTGTTACCTGATATTCAAAGATTTATATAGGACAAACCTTTCTGGGGCAGTCCTTAATGAGGCGAAACTTGATGGGGCAGTCCTTAATGAGGCGAAACTTGATGGGGCAGTCCTTAATGAGGCGAGACTTATTGCGACAAGATTTCATGAGGCAAGACTTTCTGGGGCGAGACTTGATGGGGCAATCCTTAATATGGCGAGCTTTTCTGCGGCAAACCTTAATGAGGCAAACCTTAATGGGGCAAACCTTAATGGGGCAAACCTTAATGGAGCGGACCTTTCTGGAGCGGACCTTGAAGATGTTCAATGGAACGAAGAGACTTCTTGGAAAGATGTCAAGGGAATCGACACAGCTAAAAATATCCCTCAAGAACTCAGGCAGCACTTGATAGACTTAGGGATATTGTCAGAAGGCGAGGGGTAGCCAGCAGCGCAACCCCTCGCCAAACCCTCCCAGTAACCCCACCCCCCAGGCAATCTTTGAAAAAATCCTGGACATACCCCTCTAGAACAGGCTTGCTCAAGTCGAGGACTTGCTCAAGCACCAGCTTGCCTAGCTCTATCCCCGTTGAGGCGGCCAACCATTCCAACATATCAAGGGTTTTTCAGGAGTGACTGAAGATTTGAAGATTTGAAAACCGCTTTTAATATGGCATTTATCTTGATGGGCTGCCAAAGGGGAGGGGGAGGGGCGGCGAGGGGATCTCTACCCTTGTAAGCTCATCCTCCACGATCGCAAGCTGCATCCTCACACTACCTGGTGGACTCTTAGAGATAATAGGCGTGAGTAGATGTGAGAAGGTGTTTACAGGGGCTTAAGCAGAGCAAAGCAATCATTGTCTTTGAAGACTGATTAAATCAGGGACCACTCTTGGGCTCACGAAGAAGAGTGGTAGCGTTAGTTGGAAGGAAGCACCAAGTTTGTCAATACCTGAGTAACCTCATTATGCCAAGTTTAGTAGCAAGTGTTAAGAATTCATCTCATAGTCTTTATCTTATCAAGCATTTCTTGGTCTATCTTAAGTAAAGAGATAATTTTTTCTTCCTCCATATTTGCCTCTAACATTCTCTTTGCTATAAGACTTATTTGAGAAGACATTTGATCGTTAACAGCAGAGTCGAACCGATCCTGAATAAGAGTGTTAATTCGGTCTGACAAAATATCAAACCTTAACCCAATTTCCGAAAGCTCAGGGATAGATTCGATATTAGCTCTCCGTGTTCTAAAGCTGCTTAAAGCTTCATTAAGCTCTTTCTCACCGTTGTCAAGTAGTTGCGCTTCATAAAGACTCTTTATATTTTCCGCATCAGCTTTAAGCTCTCGATAACTATTTGCTTTTCTTCTGACAGGATATGCAGCTGCTGTTGTTTGTATTACCACTCCAGTAGCGCCAAGTATAACTAATGCCTCCCTAACATTACTAGAGTCGATTCCAAGAAATGATTTACCTTTTTCACTCAAGTCAATACCAGAGAAAACGGTAATGAGAAAAGTGAGAAATATACCAGCAGGTGTTAGGGTAAGATCCCAACCTTGATTAATCCTAACTCTTCTTCCTATATCGGTGATAAAACTATTTAACTTAACTGAGTCGCGTTTAGTTCCATTAGACATAATGCCTTCAAGGGTAAGTGAATAAAGCGTTAGAGTTTACTCCAAAACTCTCGTTAGACCAAACACTTTATCTTGAGTATGAGCTAATTAGTAGATATCGGCACAAGTTCATACTCAAGAGGAGTAGCAGCTGAGCTACTAGGGTCTTCATTTAATGGAACCTCTAAACCATCAAGTACCCCATCAAGCTCAAATCCTGTTGGAAGATTGATTTCTTCATACTTGTAGATACCTCTTGGCATTATTTTCAAGTTCTCTTCCTGCAAGTCGAGAAGACTAATAGGAATACGTGATCGCGGACCGGAAGCATCTATCTCAGTACCATCAACCTCTTTTATCTTTACCAAGGTAAATCCCATTTCTCCTTCTAATTGGACATTCTTGGGATTGTCCAGACTCAATTCTATTAAGGTTATGTTTTGTGCTATTTCACTACTCACTTTACCCCAATTACCTCCAGAAGTAGAGTTATCAACTGTGATTTCCTTTATTGTACTTCTATTCCCTACAAGTCTTGATAAATCAAACGATAGTACTCCTGCTGGATCTACATCAATAACATCATCTTGACTGCTAACTTGCACTCCTAATCCAAGTGTAAATGTAGAAGTTCTTAAGCTTGGTCCCAAAAATAGTGAACCACCATCATTTGTTCCAACACCAAGGGCAGCTCCAAAAGATGTTGACTCAAGAGGAGAAAATTCAAAATTTGCCCCAACTACTGGATCAACCGTATTGTCTGTAATTAATCCTCCAAAAAAAGTGCTGGTATTATCGTTGCCTGCTAAAAGTCCTGTATTGATTAAAGTGCCTAACCCTTGACCTCCAAAAAACTTAAAAACTGAGTCCAATGAAGCTGCTGTATTCTCTGAGGCGTCTTTAAACAACGTCTTAACATTGGGAGGAATTGAATCCTCAAGTTTTACTGAGATGGGGTTGGCACTTAAGATTGGTTCAAAGATACCAATAGTGTTTTCAGAGCCAATAAAACTAACTTTGGTAGCTAAATTAACTTCTGTATTTTTACCTGATTCGCCAGGGAAAGTAACTTCTATCGGTTCAAAATTTGCTCGGATCGCATGTCTATAGAATACAACATCATTTACAACAAAACGGTAGAGTTTTATCTGCCAAGTAATGTTTTCTTCTGAAACTATAGGAAAGTTTCCTGATCTTGGTGCTGGAGTCAAATCTACGGAATAGGAGATTCCATCGCTTCTTAACAAAGAAACCAGAGCATTATAGTCACGAAGTACACCAAATAGCAGAGAAGCATTAGTAGTACTCATAAGTTCTCTACCTGGCTGACCTTTCTTTGTCCAGTAATCTTCAAATCCTTGAGAGGAAAAGGTATCTAATCCTTCCAAGCTTTGAACTTTGAGAGCCTCAATGAGTTTATCAGCATGACCTTGCTCTTTAACTTCTTCAATCCAAGTCTCTTCGTCCTTCAAGCTTTCATTGGAGAGTGTAATAATTATTGGTTCACTAGCAGCATATATTCGGCGAGCTTCAGTTAAAGTTTGGTCGTCAGGCAAGTAGTCCCAGTAAAGTTCAAACCTTGCACGCGCTGCGCTGTTTGCATAAGATACAACACCATCAATGAGAGATAATCTCAAAGAATTAAAATCAATATCATCTAAATTAACAGCTTGTGATTTCAGCCCAGATTCAGAAGCATTAGCAGAGCTTGAATTGGCTGGTGTAGCAGAGCTTTGACTGGCTGGTGTATTGCTCTGCGCAAACGTTCGAGGCGTAGTAAATAAACTAGCCGTAAGAAAAGAAACTACAACAAGCAATCTGTGATAACGCATCGGCAGTATAGATTATCTTTCAAGGAGCTATATCTATGCAAATTTCTCTTAGACTGTTTCCTTTAAATAAGATGAGCTGGATATACAAGGCCGAAGCTATTAGCAGGAGTAATAACGCGAGAAGCAATAAGCATTCCTATTAACTGATTAGTTGAACGATGAACAATACGCAGTCCATGCGTGTCATTCACTACTGGATTGTTAAACTTGACTACATATGCTTCAACTAGACGATTAGTATCACCATAGGCTGTTTCGCTAGTTGTTAAACTTATAATTTTTCCCTTTAAGGGAAATGGGCTAGTGCCAGAGAAGCCTGCTTTTTCACTAAAAACTTCGTCATCGACCATTATGTTGTTCGGCGGTGAGTTTGTACTGCCAACTGGCAATGCACTAACATTTCTAGAGGTTGAGATAAGGACAAATGGTTTAACTAAGCCTAGTGCTGGCCAATTGTACTTCTCTATTTCACCTAGATTACCACCATTACTTCTACTAACAGGAGCGTTGATAAAGACTCCATCTGCTGTATCTAATTTCAACACCTCCTTAGATGTGTTCTGTTCCACTTCAAATAAACAGATACTTAAAGGAGCGATAAGTCTATCTCCCTTTCTACCGTACAACTGAAATCGCGGACTTCTAGGCCTGTTTCCAAACGGGGAACGAAATATCTGCATTTTTCAATGTGTCTTAACTAATAGCTATGTAGTATTAGCGTTTATGCACGCTTACGCTGGCTAGGTCGGTTATAAAATAAAATTAGCACATTTTCTTCCGCATAGGAAATGCATATTACAACCTATATAGTACGATGCATACTAAAATGTCAGGAAAGCTTGATGCTTTGATATATGTCAATCTGCTCAAAAACCAAACAACTAATTATTAAGGCATCTTCATCCTTCTCTACCCATCGTCCCCCAACCGCCCATTCAAAAGCCCTACCACTTCTACTAAAAACTCACGCTCCAACCGCTCAAGTAGCTGCCCTGCAAACGCATCTGGCTTCGTCATCGGTCCGACCGAGAACGTCTGCCTAGGCTTGACTATTCCGGCATCGATCGCAGCTGCCCTAGTGGAGGAGTATTCGCCTGCTAGCATCTTCTGGTGGATATCAGGGGCGGCTTCGGCTATTCGTTGGGCGAGGTATTCGGGGTCAGCTCCTCGCCTTCTAGGTTTAACTTCGTTATCATGATAACGAAGTTGCAGATCCGTACGTTCTCCTTGCTTTCTCTCTAGGGTTGGATCAGCCTTAGCGGCCACCTCCACCACAGCCAAGCACTCCTTAGCGGTCGTAGGTCTATCAGGACTACCCAGCCTCTTATACCCCTCAGCCACATATTCAATCCATTGTGCTGGATACCCATAGAATTCTTGGCAAAATTCTTCCCAGGTATCGGCAAGCTGTTTCCAAAAGTCGTCTGTCCTAACTTCCTCTATACTCTTGCATAACTTGCGGCAGTCACTCTCAGCGGCTTCTGCCCGCATTTGAAAGAGCCGATATTTCCCATCGATAACCCGTTCTATCGGCCACTGGTTAACAGGCAACTGGTACAGAGGTGTTATGGTCTCATCCATTTTTCTACCTCCCCACTCAGTTTCATGTTCTCATTAAGATCCTGAATCCACCGATACTTCATCTCCAATTCTTCGAGCGTGTTCTCAGAAACAGCACCTCTAGCTCGCTTCCACCGAGTATTAATCTTCTTTTTGAGAAGTCCTATCTTGCTGGGCTCAAATGCATTGGGATGACAGATAATGCGAACAGCATTATAAGCCAATGCACCACAAACCTCATTACACTTTTTCCGAGCCTGTTCACATTGCTCACTTCGGCTCATGATCCTAGGGGTTAATCCCAGCTCTTCCGTCATGGTTTGGCGTGCAATATCAAGCAAATCCGATTGACTCATGCCCTTAAACGCCTCTTTTTTGCTTAGGGTTTCTGCTACTTGACTTTGAGAAACTTTCTCTCCATCAATCGACCAATAGATTTCATCCTGCTTAATCTGTGCGCCTATCAAGAAGAAATCAGGAATCGAGTGAATAACTGGCAAATCTATGTCACTGCTTTCATCTGATGAAGGGGGAGTTATCGTACTTGCCTCAACATCCTCCCCTTCGTATTCTTCCAAAACTAAATCGTCCAAACTCTTGAGAATGTTCGCCATGCCATTGCTAGACGTTATGTAGATATCCGCAATATCTTCACGTTGCCCAGGGCTACCAAAGACAATAATCTCTCCATTGCGTCGCAATACCCTACCAAACGCCTGCCATGCTCGCGGTGTGTCATTCATGATGTTAAGGAAAACCGCAACACTTGCCCTAACGCAGTTGAAGCCTTCAGCAGCCTTCCAGACTTGAACCAGGCATTTCAGTTTATTGTCCTTATATCGTTCAATAATTTGATTATTTATCTTGTCTGGTCGCCCATAGGTAGAACCATTGATGGTTGATTGTGTGCCAATCCAATCAGCAAACCCTTCACCATGTGTTTTGTTAATCACCTTGCACAAATGTTCAGCATGCTTGCAAGACAGTGCAAACACTAGCATCTGATGCTGATCAGGATGCTTAGCGTTTTTGGCATTCAGCCTACTAACGGCATCTGTTATTAGAGGGCAAACGTATTGATCATAATATCGGGCCTCCTCTAAAATCTGACGCTTAGTCACATTCTTGCCCTCTAATGCAAGCCTAGCAACATAGTCGTCAACGTCATCTTCGCTAACCCGCTCTGGTTCACCTTCTCCCACAAAGTCAACATCGACATAGTAGGTTCGAACATGGGTCCTGACTGGACGAATCGCGTCTTCTTCTAGAGCCTCTTTCAGCGTAACGACAATATCAGGGCTACCGATGATGGGTAAGCTGACGCGGTCTGACCGCTCAGGCGTTGCGGTTAGCCCCAGACAAAATTCATAAGGAAGGTTTTTAACCTGCCCTCCCCATTTATTAATATCAGAGGTGCGGTGGACTTCATCTAATGCTAGAAGCCAGTTATGGCCTAAGCTCATCATTTTTCTAACTAGCTCAAAGCTGCCGGGGCTAAGCAGCGCTTGATACGTGGTTATAAATACTTCTGCCTTCCCTGACTGACTATCCTTGATAGCGTAAAGCTCATTCGCTTGGCATACGCCTGACAGGCGAACTCTTAGCTTTTCGTGACAGTCGTTCTCTAAGTCTCGTATATAGCTAGAAAACTGCTCTGAGCTGGGAACGACGATAAGGGCTCTATTCACCCTATTGGTATTGCATAGGCTTAGATAGGTAACCAAAAAGGCCAGTGTTTTCCCATATCCCGTAGGGAAGTGCAAAAAGAGTTTATCTGCTTTTGGATTGTCTAGAATCCATTCTGCAGCCGCATTTTGCCCATCTCTAAGCTTGTATTTTGGCTTGAATTCTCGTATTTCGTTTTTGACTAGTGACGCTACGGGCATGACACTTCAAACTGTATAGTGTAGTAGCGTCGCCTATGGGTCGAGGAACAACCGGTCTATTAAAAAAAAATCTCTGGTAGTTCAAGACCACGCAGAGCACATCCACAATCTTGCAGCAAAATAGTTTTTGCATTAAGATCTACTAGAAAAATGTTAGGCGCTCGTTCGCGTTGTCCCTTAGTAGGCGACTACTGATTGGAGTATAGCATGCTTTTTTGTAATCTGAGTTTACATTAAAAATTTTTGCCGTTCTTTCCTTAAGCTTGGAAAAGTTTATCGACAAACGATTGATGTTGAGAGCTAGCCAGCCCCGTTTGTAATACCGTTATTACCTGTTGCATATTGCCTGTGAGCATCGCATTGCGGTCTAACCAGAGCCCTGGAAATACATGGCTGCGAATAAGGCTCTCTTGGTCTATATCCAAACTGACATACTCATCATCCTGAAGCTGAAACCAGTCGATACGCTCATCAAAGACCTGCCAGACGAAATATTCTTTTACACCATTACGTCGATAGGCTCGCAGTTTATCCCCCAGGTCAATGGTGGCCGTACTCGCTGAAATCTCGGCAATAAATTCGGGAGCACCGTCCACATACCCATCAGCATCAATTGAGGATTGACCGCCAACAGTTTGGTCTAATCGCAAAACCGCATCGGGTTGGGGTTCGTTATCACGATCCAGACGGACTGTAGGGTTATCCCCCAGGCGCACGCCAGGTGTCATGGCTTTATACAACCCCAGCCAGGTAATGACATCTGCGTGAGGCTCAGCATGGGGCTCAAAGCGCAAGGGAGACGCCATATAAACGGTTCTTTCGATCAGATCAGCCTTTTTGATGTCGGTCATGGCTCCGTAGCGTCGCTCGAATTCAGACCGAGATAAGCGATCGCCATTTTCTAATGGCGGAATCATGAGTTTTCGATAACGAGAGGGGACGGTCACCATGACAGTTAACTGAGGCGAGGCATTAAGAATTATAGCCTGACCCGGATTAAGGATGCGGATCACCCCGTTAGCCACTAACTCAATTGCTCCCAGGCGTTTCACTTAAAATCCCTAGCATCCTCAGACATCGGGATAAGGTAGACACTTACTTAGCAGAACGGCAACGTCAGGCGGATGCGATTCAGCAGGAAGCCAAACAACGCTTTAACCCAGTTGGAATCCGTGAACGCTTGCTTTCCAGACGGAGCCAAGCCGGTTAGCTAAGAGAACTTATGAAGCCTCTCTCTCCCGATTAGACCAATCACTCTACTGATGTTTCAATCAGAGCATCTATTATAATTTCTGCTATTTTGCTTTCATTTATCTTAGCTTTATCACCTGAAGAGCCCTCATAAGGTGATTCTTTTTTCTGTTTAAATACATTTTGTAGAACACTTGCAGCTTTCATTCCAAATTGATTGGCTTTTAGAAATAAAGAAGCTGTTTCCATATCTCTGCTATATGGACCGAAGGAATTATAGGCATCAAGACGCTGCTTAATTCTTTGGGAATTCTCCATCAATTCAGGATATAGATACGCATGATAATCGTCAACATTAAAACACACACGTTCAGAAAATAAGAAACTGTTCCTGTTGCAGCTTTTTATCAATCTTTGATTTAATTCATTGTCAGGCATCAGCGGTAAATCTACATCTTGCTCTTCTATGCCATGATCCCAAGATAACCCTCTTAAGCCTCTGGATTCAGACACTAAAACGAGTGAATCCATATCTTTTTCCTGTACCCATACGTCATTACTGCCAAGGCGAACAACCTCTTGTGCCCCAGCCGCAAACATCTCATGAAAAGCATGGGCAGACCCACTTGCTCCCATGGGAACATACGCAAAGAAAAATTCTTCGCTTACATTCCCACGGGTTATATTCCCTGCCATAACACCAACACCCCAAGATTGTATTTTTACAGTAGGGTTTTCTAAAAACTTAGAAGATAAACGAAGAGAACGTTCGGGGTTTGAACTAACGATGCCCTTTTTAGGGAGAGTTTTTTTAACAATAACGTTTTGTTCAATTGTAAATGAGCATTTTTTCATAATCAACTCGTGATTTGCTAGAAAATTATTTGTTGATCAGTATATCTCTTAATTTTGGCTCTATCGCTCTGGATTTGTTCAATTCATGGTGATTTGATTAGGGCTACAGACCGATGACAATCACCACTAGCTTCCGACCAACCATTCTCTCACAAGAGCACTCTTGCCTTAAACCAGTGGCAAGCCTGCGAGCCGATGTAGGCATAGACTTCCTGAATAATACAAAATCCACTATCCAGTATAGTAAGACACTTGCAGCTAGCTACTAGCTATAATGCAAATGGACCATCATTGACTGTCGTTATAGCTAACACTTATTAGCACCTATCCAAAGTATGACTGAACTCCTTCAACAGGCCATTGCAAAAGTTTCCGAGCTATCTGACGAGCAGCAGGACGCGATCGCATCCCGACTCCTGGCCGAGTTAGAAGACGAGCAGGCTTGGCAGGCACGCTTTGAATCCACCACAGATGCCCAGTGGGATAACCTTGCAGCTATGGTACGTCAGGAAATCGAATCAGGCACGGTTGAACCACTCGACACGATTTTCCCAGCCAGTCAATGAAATCGAGTACTACCAAGGACTTTCGTAAACGCCTGAATCAGTTACCCACTTCAGTACGGGAGCAAGCAAACAAAGCATATGATCTTACGTAGTACTGGATGCCCAAGTGGGTGAATAGGGCATGTAACCGACGAGCTAGCCCAATCGAATCCTGAGTCCAGGTCATTGGGTCTCCTTTGGGTTCAAATCCTACTGGCCAATGCTCACCTAACCAGGCTTGGGCCACTTTGTGCGCAAAGGCCTGGTTATCAAGATGGCCAAACCGCTGCTTCAAGCCACCTAGAGACATCGCTAAGCCGCCCTGGGTATACCGAACCGTCATGGCCATACGCTGTTCATTGGTGCGTTGAGCTAGAAGACTGAACAGGTGGCGATCAGCTTCTACGGTGGTATCTATGGCTTGCGGTCGGTAGGCAGTGACCATGGCACTATAAATGACTAGTCTCATTACAGCGGCTGGTGCTGGAAAAATCAAGGGAGTTAGCGCCTTATTCCTGGACGCTTGGGGTCTTAGCGATTAGCCTTCCTCTCTCTGGTTAGCCACGCTAATCGCTAGGACCCCGAGCGTCACTCCTGCCACCAAGCTTAGGCTTCCGAGCGATCCAATCAGTGCCCCGATCACAAAACTGGTTCCGGAGAAATTTTCAAACATCACTCACTATACTTAGACTACATTTCAGTAGACTATACTTTAGCTTTAACTTCACTCACTTCTCCAACACCCCCCATGCCCACTATCCGGGGTCAGCTCTCCAATTTAATAGACTTAGTCCGGGGCAGTAAACCGAGACGGCGCACTAGCAAGCTTACCGGTTCGCAGGACCAGATCCTCCCCGCTGGTCAAATTCGTCGTCGCAATCTCAAGCAGCTCGACATCCCGGAGATCCCGCTTCGCCCCATCATGTTTGACCATGGGGCCTCGCGATCGCTGCTCGAAATGTCCTCCTGGTCTTACGAGTTCAGTACCTGCCTTCGCCTTTTAGCTCAGAACACCTTTCAGAATGAGCAGGGTGGGGTTGAGTCTTGGTCCCTTGCACCAAACACAGGACTCGATTCCTACACGACCGGACTCATCGAGGACCTCCAGAATCGTTATTGTGGCAAAGACGAACTCCTTGGCGGGGAAATCCTCGAAACCGCTGTCTGTCAGCTCATGGGCTATGGTGACTCATTCATGGAACTAGCCATTGAGCGGGATGGTTCCGGCTACGCTATCGCCCAAACTCTTTATCTTCCATCTTTCTCCACCTTCATCGAGGAAGACGAGCACGGCAATCTGCTCCAATATCGTCAGCAAGAGCGCTTTGAGCCGGGTGACTCTGATCGGATTTGGCGAGGCACCGATCTCGCTCGTATTCTTCATTTTCGTGCGCCTGGCCCTGGCCGCTACGGGTATCCACCCGGTCTCTCCCAAATAGAGGTATGGCAAGACATCAAGGATGCGATCGCAGACCTCGTAGACGCCGCTCGCTCGTCAGCCATCCTCCCCAACCTTCACATTATGCCGGAGGACAAAGGAGCCAATTATAAAAACCTCTACCGGGCTGAGTACGAAGAAACCAAGGCCATGGGAATCGTGACAGACCTCTACCTCTCCCATGGGGCCAAGGTCGAGAAGTTGGCAGCGGCCACACCCACCCTCAAGCCCCTCATCGACCATTACCTTCAGCTTCGGTACCGGATGTGCCTGCCAGGGTGCCCCATCTTTCTCATACCTGGTCTGGGGCTGGAACAAGGAGCCTCCAAGGAACTCGGAGGGCAACCAGCCCTGGCCTATGGCAGACTCATCTCCACCGTGCGATCGTACTTGGCCAAACAGATCATCTGGGCTATCGGAGTGGAGGTCACTTTGAACAAAGGCTATGATTTCTGGAAACAGGAGCGGCCCAAGATCAAGCTAGAGTGGCCCAAATTCATTACTCAAGAGATGCCTGGCCTTCAGCCGACCGGCTCGAGCGGAAATGGACAGCAGCAAAGCTCAAACGCTGATTCCGCTCAAGATGAAGAAGCCCAGGCCCAACAAATCTTCACTCATGTAAACGGTAAAAGCGCCTTCACCCCCTTATGACTATTCCCCCTCTCAGCCTTACTTCCCCCTCACTCGTTAAAGCTTTCAAAGGCACAGATCTGGAAGACTTTAGCGAACACCAGCTCGCCCAGGTGATCACCCCTTTTGTTGCCAGAGAGTTGGAACGCCTCTATCAGGAGGAACAATCCATCCAACCTATCACTCGTCTCCAGGAGGATGTTGAATCAGACCAGCTAACAGGCCAGATCACAACTCCCACTTCATCTCAGCTCAGAGTCATCAATGAATTGGTCGGCTGGGAGTCCTCTGCTGATGAATGGTTAGTGGTCCCCTACCAGGCCTCTAATAACCTGGTGGATTTCGACTATCGCCGCTGGCATCGTGATGCACTCATCGGTATGGGCCTCACTTTCAAGGGCCGACCGCTCATTTTTGACCACGCCTGGGGTGATAGCGAGAAGGCGGCAGCCTTCATCTTTGAAAGTAAGCTTGTCACCGAGGAATCCACCACCAAAGACATCCTCAACGGAGGAGGGTTCGCCAAGTTCAATCGTGAGATCATCAAGGATGAGGGCTACATCTGGCTTTACCTTGCCGCAGCGGTACCCAAGGATAGTGAGACAGCAGAAGCCATCTTGTCCCGTCGCTATAACGATTGCTCGACCGGCTCAATGCTCCGCCAGCCCACCCTTTACTGCCCTAACTGTTCCAAAGAAAAGGGTCGAATGGTCTCGTTCTATGAAAAGGACAAGAACGACGATTACGTCTGCCCTCACCTAATCCCGAGCAATTTCATGTTCTACCTCGTCTCCATGTATGGAATAGACGATGCAGAGTTTGCGGATTACGCGATCTTAAGTGGTGAGTACCACGAAGCAGTGGAGCTAAGTAATTGCAATCGAGGAGCACTGCCAGCTGCTTCAATTTTGAGAGCTTGATTTTTCTGTTAGCGCTTGGTTAATCCGTTGTAATTCCTGCAGGATCAATGCGTATCTGTCATCTACCGGGGGTTGCTCAATCACCCGTGATACCAACCAGTAAGGACTGATTTTCATAGCTTGAGCTGCGACCACCAGATCTTCCACTTTGATATCAGTGGTTCCATTCGTGCGGTCAATCCATAAATTCCTATGCCACCCTGTAAGTTCAGATAGTTTAGTAGTAGACGTATCCTGCTCTTCTAAAGCAGATTTGAAATTTGCACAAAGCAGTTTTTTCAGATTCACAGGATTAGTTTGTAAAATTACAATCGAGACTTGCACCTATTATAAGTGCCTTGCACCCATTTTCCGTGCATCTTCTAAATCTCTCTCCTGTCACGATTATCTTGGATGGGAGTAGATCCAAGGAGAGCCTAGGGAATGGCCAAGAACCGCCCGCTCAAAACAGTTTTAGATCTAACTTCGGTCAGCCCAGAAGATCAGGCCAAGTTAGGTGTCAATTTAGATAAATCAGCAGCGGCGGGGACAGGCTTTGCAGCATCTCTGCGTGTGCAAGACTCCGCGCAAACTCGGACACCGGCAGCAAATGCCACTATTCCCGCTGGTGAGCAAGGAGCTGAAACACCTGGCGAGGAAGGGGGTAGTGTACCTCAAGAACAATCTCTCAGTTCTACTGAAGCCCAGTCTGCGACTCAAGAAAGTCCAGCTGAATCTCAAGAACAATCCCCTGCCTCTGTTCAGCCTGCTTCTGTTCAGTTTGACCCTGCAGTTCTTCAGTCCTTGGTCCAACAAGCTGTCTCTCAAAACATCGCACCACTTCAGCAACAGCTCACTGAATCTCAAGCTCGGAATCGTGACCTTGAGGAACAACTCGTCTCTGCCAATCAGCAGGTTGAGCAAGCCCAGGCTGCTAATACAGCAGTTGAAAATCTGACCCGCCTTTTAGGTCGAGCTGCTATACCTCAGTCAGGCGAAGAATCGCCTATCGCTATGCCCAACGTAAATACTCAAACCTCGTCACGCTCAGATGTGCCCACAGGTATGTTGGCTGAATATCTGCAAGAGCGGGATATGTCTGGCTTGATGTACCGTTCCACCAAGAAAGGTGGGCTCATTCCGGTTTACGACTCTTCAAAAGTTGACAGGTTCGCCCTTGAGCACGGGTGGAACAAGAAATACTCCCAGGGGTATCGCACCCTGATGGGTGAACTGACGGAACTTGGCAAGAAGAATGGCCTATTCCGGGGGTCAGCGGCCATGACTCCTGAGCAGGCTAAAGCAGCCACTACGGGAGGTAACATCCCTGGCGGTTTCTTAGATACCCTGTCTTCCATCATGCGGGTGAGTGCTAGGCCAGGACTAATCTTCTGGCAATTTGCGGTCACGATTCATCGGTTTGATCGTGGACTGGGTGAGCGGGTTGATATTCCTCGGTCACGCTACCCGGATATCCTCACTGACTCCAATCAACGTTTACTCTCAGGGTCTGGTACCTACATCCCCATTGATAGCTCGAATGCTCCAGTCCAGACTGGGTTCGTTCAGCTCCAGCTTCAAGAGTATGGCCGAGGCCGACCAGAGGCACCTCCTCTAGCCATTCCCACCTTTGTCGAAGCCTACTCGATGATCTCCCTCATGCCGATCTTAGAGAGGGATCTGTTCTTTGATTTCTATAATTTCGAGGACCTCATCATTCGGGAGCAGTGGAAACCCACCACGGCAGTCTTCTATCACAATGGTGCGGAGGGCACATTAGTCACCTCCGCTGCTGAAGTCGCCACTGGAGGCTTATGCACTCGTAAATTCCTCCGCAAACTCCATACTTGGTTCCATGAGCAGCGGATTGTTCCTCTTCCCGATGGCTGCTATGGTCTTGTGCTTGTTCCTCGTCAGATCGAGCAGCTTAAAGAAAGCCTGGCTGACGAGTGGGAGCCACCGACTAAAGAGGATGTGGCTGAACTCACTAACATGATGATGTCTCAGTACCCCAGTGGAGAAAACCTCCAGATTGAAGGGTACATGGGCAAGTATGAGCAATTCCATATTTGGACCACTAATGCCTTTGGTGTGGCCAATAGTGGTTTAACCACTAACTACGATCAGCCTGGCAAAGAAGGCGTAGCGCAAGAGACAGACGGTGCATCTGACACAACTACGTTTCGTCAGGGCTATGCCTTTGGAGGAGCGACAGCAGGCCGAGGTATTGGCGGTGCTGGGGTCCAAATCCTGTACGACGAAAAAACCGACTTTGGTCGTAATGAACGAGCTATCTGGCATTGTTACGAGGGCCATGCGCCCCTTGATGTAGACCCGACCGGGTACGGTGACACCTCTGAGGTTCCTCAGGAGCTACGGGTTGTCAAGATTCGTACAGCGGATGAAGCGGTTGCTTAGGGGGGTTAGATATGCCAAGAAGGAAGACTATTCCCAGCTCCAATGCTTCTAGACCCGAGGAGAAACCTGATTCCGTTACTCCAGCATCAGAAGTGGTGGAACCTGGCAATTCGAGTATCTCCGCTTCTAACACATCCGCCTCTCCTGCATCGCCTGAGCCCGAAGTTCAACTCCAACCCGCAAAGTTCGCTCGTGAAGGACGACAGACCATTTGTACGGTTTGTGGAACTGAAGCTCGATTAGACCTTGATCAGCAACTCTTTTGCCCTAATGCCCACAATCACCCGCCCTTGACTACGGAGGCTCCTGAGTAATGGTACAGAACGTTTACGTCCCTCAACGACATCTCATCGACAATCTTGGTGGCTGCGCTCGAGATATCTATGACTTCTCCATTCACGGTGGTGCAGTCGGCACCATTCAAATGCCCCTGGTAGTTCCCGACAACGCCATCATCACTGAGTGCATTGTGGACGTGCTCACCGACCCGACATCAGCAGGATCAGCCACGATCGCCCTCGGCCTGAACACGACCACCGACCTTTTGGCGGCTACTGCGATCGCATCGGTCGCAGGAATCGTTGTGGCCAAGGAGCAAGCTGCCGCATTCAAACTGACAGCGGAACGTAATCTTCAACTCACCATTGCAACCGCTGCCCTCACGGCAGGCAAATTGGCAGTCCACCTCAAATGGGCGGGTGCTTATGACGACGTAACTTCTCGCTAACGTTCCTCTTTCCCTAATGGCCATTCTCAGCGCACAAGATTTAGCAATTTACACACCGGAGTTGGACCTCGACCCCGGTGCGTTACAAGCTGTGATCTGGAAAGCTGAGATGCTGGCTCAAGGACCACAGGGTTCTCAACGTTCCCTCTCGAAGCAACCTTTCACGGAGACTCCACGAGTGGGTGGTAACGGCATTGCGAGACTTACTCGCTGGCCGATTGACCCTGACGCGGATTTCATTGTCGAGACTCGTTACTACGCCACTAATCGGACTGTCCATTCCCACTCCAATGACTGGGTGGCCATCGAGGAGTCCGAATATACGCGAGACCTGGAACTGGGGGAGGTCTCCATCCATGGTCTCATTGGCCATGCTGAAAACACCTTCTCTACTTTGGCTGGCAGAGGCCTCAACCATCCCGGCATCAGCGGTTATCGCAGTCGTAGTGCTGTGGCCACTCGTCAAGCGTACCAACCCCAGGTCCGGGTCACCTACACGGCTGGATTTGATTTCCAAGCTAATCCACTCTCTGAGGAGGCAGTCCAGATCAAGATGGCTGTGGCGAGCATTCTTTCGCTTCAGCAATCACCTTTGGCTTCAGGCATCAAACAGCACACCCTGACTGATTTCTACTCCACTACGACTGGGGCGGATGTGGCTCAGCTCACTGCGACAAGTCAGGGCTCCACTCTGATGTCAGATTACCTGGCTATTCTTCGGCAGTACCGTGCCAGGGAGTTCACCACATGATAATCCAAACGCCTACTGCCAACGCTACGCTCATCTTCCAACAGATTGGCCAGGGCACTGAGACAGACCCGGCCACCGGCAATGTTGTGGCTGTGACGACTCCTGTTGAGATTGCTGCTGTGCTCACCGAAACGGGAAATCGCGCCAATCAGGAGGAGCAACTCGGCTTTAATACCACGGGGCGACAAATGCGCGGATACCTCTTGGATACCCCACCTGGAGACCCCCCTTATGAAGGTCGTACCCCCTGTACCGTTAATGGTCAGGCTGGGACGTTCCATTTCACTGAACGAAATACCCCCTACCGGGAGCAGGTAATCGCTGAGCTTGGCATCCCTATTCAGGGCTCCTTTCAAACAGAGGGGGGTGGGAAGTAATGGCTCGATGGGATAACTGGAACCCGCCCACTATTGAGAGGCCCGTTGCCAAGATGGAATGGGCTACAGAGTATGCCGCCTTGGTTCATGAAGGAGCTGAAGGGGGCGGCATGATCTACCCAGGGAGACCCTGGACCGATTATGCGATCGCTCAAACGGACTTTGAGCGAGTTTTCACGGCAGCTTTTAGCACCACTCAGAATTTACAGGTTGCCTTTCAGAGTATGGTTGATGCTTTTGAGAGTGCCTGTCGTGATGCCATGTCAGCCCCAGTCTGGTATTGGCCGGTTACGACTCTTCGATATAACGGTGAAGTTATCCCTCCGGGTGCTCGCGATATTCGTGATTTAGATGAGCTTTACCGCTCACTCACTATTGAGTATCAGGAGGGCTTCACTCATGAGTAGCCCTATCCTGGCCAGAGACTCGGTTCTTGCCCTTCGAAATTACCTTGCAGATCTCCTCGCTCCAGACCTTGGCATATTTTCATCTACCGGTTCCCCGGCTATTTGGGTTGAGCCCCCCTTTCTTGCTGAGCGACAAACCATTTCAGGTGTCGCCTGCATCATCGCTCGCCATGAGCAAAATCTTTCCCAGTCACCGGTCTACTCGGTTCCTCAATCGTGTCAACGGTTTGATTGGAAAGTTGTGATCCGCGCCTATGACCGGTCAGCTGAAGGGCTTATCCCTTACGACCGTGCGATCGCAAAAATGCGTCAGGCGTTTTCTCAAATGCGAGAAATCATGCTTGACACGTCTGAAGATGTACTACCACAGGTGAGATATCTGTTGGAGTCATCTCGCATCGTGAATTTAATCCACCAATATTAAGTGAGGTGATGAAGAATGCCAACAGCTATTGACTATCCTGTTAAAAAGCGGACGTCCGTATTAACCACGCTTCGCTTCCAGTTGTTACCACCCAACAGTCGTGTTCCCACCACGTACACCATCACTGCCGAAGCAGCCCAAACTCCTGTTACCGGTATTGCCCTGGATTCAGGTGCGCCTGTCCTAGCGGGGGCCACTTCGGTTACGCTTTCCGCGCCTGTCACTCTGCCCAATAGAGCCAAAATTGCGTTTGCAAACGGTGTAAATGTACGTCTGACATCTGCAGCCGCCGCTTCGGCCACGCTTGCTGTTGAACCAGTTAAGGACCCGTTAACGGGTGAGCCAACAGGCGGTGGGACGGCAATACCCGCATCTACTGCTGGCGTCTATAATCATGGCACGATCGCGGCAGGCTCCGAATACTTATCCATTGAACCTTTGCCACAGGCCATTTTCCCAGGCGAAGAACTTTTCTTTGATGCTGCAGGCGATAACGTCAAGGTTACGGTGGCCACGTATGCACCTATTGGTGCCACTGTTTTGGAAATTCTGCCCTCACCCGCAGACATTGATGACGGAGATATTGCCAGCACATTCGCGACGATTGCGATCGCAGGAGCTACAGATGCCTCTCCAGCGTCTCAACCCAAAGTGGTAGACGCGACCACATTTGCGGATGGGGCAGGCTACGCAGGCCTGGTTACAGGCACCAACCGAACATTGAATTTCACGTTCCAGGACGTGGAAGGGGACCCCGGCTCCTCTATCTTGAAACAGATGCTCTATATCGATCAAAATTTTGATAGAGAGATCTACGCAATCTTGCGACGTAACGCAGGTTTCAAGATTCAGCCCGAGCAATACGAAGGTGCTTGCATCATGACCCAGGGCGACCAGTCTTCGCCTGTACAGGATATCGTCTCAATCACGGCAAATCTCCAATTCCAGGGGGGCTCTTTCCGTTACACCCCGACAGATGGCGATTACAACCTGCTTACCGGCGAGTATGTTCCACCGGGCTTGGCTGTGTAAGAGCCTTCTCGATTTATGTCACCAGGTTCTGCTACTCATCATTACGAGGTGTTACGGTACGGCTCGATCATATTTTTGGTCAACTGTGTCGTAACACCCACTGAAGTTCGGGCGGGGTTTGGGTTTTTCGAAGCAAACACTCCTATTTCGTATCCGTTGCGTGATGAGACTGACCTGGTGAAGATAGCCCAAGTTTTTACTCCTAAGGAGGTTAAAAATTCTCATCATGTGGTCGTCTTAGGGGATTTTGACTCCCCCATTATCTTGAAACGCATTTCTTAAGACCTTCAATTAACCACCTCTCAATCAACTGCCATGAAACTGCTCCCGTTCGTTGCTAAACCAGCTGAAGAGATTGAAATAGTTGGTAATGAAAACACTGGCTTGCTCTATCTCGTAAAACGTCATGGGGTTACTCCCAATGAGAACCCTAGCGATTTTCAGGCGCAACAAAAGAAACAGCAGAAATTTCTGCTTAAACTCACTCAGCGGATCAAAGAATTGGCTCGCGAGGAAGGGGTGCCTATCGCTGAGATGCGTAAACGAGTGATGGGGGCTGTAGCTCCTGAAAAATCGGCTGAAGAAGACGGTCTCACCACTGTAGAAGTCGTAGATGACGAGCAGCAAATGTTCGATTATCTTGACGAAGACACGGCTGAACTTCTATTTAATCTCCAAGAAGATAAGGCTAACCTGGCCATTCGTGCAGCCACTTATATGCTGCGATATCGGGTGGTCTACCCCATTGTGCCCCTTAGCAATGTGGTAGCAGGGTCTAAACAGATTTTCATTGAAAGTCCTCAAGTTTCGATCGAAGCCCACACGTCTATTAAATTTGGCCCTAGTCGGTTTGCAGAAGTCAATGAAACGCTTATTCCTGCTTATGGATCAGGCGAAACGCTTATTGTAGATGAGTTGCCATTCCAGCTCAAAGAGAGTGAAGTCGGTTTCCTTTGTGAGCCTGGCACACGGAAACTTCAAGTTGGTTATCCTGAATGGTCCGAACAAGATACTCGGGATTCACTCTCCGAAGAGATGATTGCTTTGCTTTTTAATTTTTATCAGAAGGAGGCAGGCATCGTGGCGGATTTGGATGAATCGTCCGATGGCGAGGAGTCTGAGGGAAACGCATCTCTGAACAAGACCTTGAGTCCAGTCTCGAACAAGCCATCTCAGACCCCTGTATCGACTGGGGAGACATCTACCACAGACTCCAATGGCTTGGCGTCCGAGATGAACGGTTCGGCCCCGAAAGTTTTGGCAACCAGCCCAGTTGGTTGATCTTCCAAACGTTAGAAAAGTTTGAAAAGTATCACAGGAGGGAGGTCAATTATCGAGCAAGAACGGAAGCAATAGGATGGGCAGGGCTCTTTAATGGGTTCAAAGGTGAAGATACTGAACCGGTCGATCCTGCTAACTTGATTCCATTTCCCGAGCGGTCTGAGGAGGAAGAAAATAAGCGAGTTTTAACCGTCAAAACCGCTAAATTGTTGGCCAAGATTATTGATGAGCGGCGAATGCCTCCTCGTATTCAACATTACGTTCAACATCTAGAAGAGGTGAGTAAGTGGCGAAGCAAAAAGTAAAAATAATTTTTGGCGACCCTCAGCCTGGATGCGCCCGTATTTTTATTGGCGATAGAGAGCTTCAAAACGTGGCTTCTATGCAGTTTTCAAACATGCTGCCAGGGCAATTGCCGCTCGTTACATTTCAGTTACATGCACCGGATTTACAAGTGGAAGGTGAGCTAGACACAGAGATTACGACTACCGACTTTAGTGAGGAAGAGTGATGCCGGAGAAGACAGTCAAAATAGTTTTTGGAGAAGGTTACGCGGGTAATATCCGTGTGATGATTGGAGCTGAAGAAATCCCCAATATTCGTTCAGTAAAATTGCCTGAGGTTGAGCCTGGGGAGCTGCCAAAAATTGAGATCACAATGCTGGCTCCTCGATTAGAAATTGAGGACAAAACTCAGAGGGGTGTTACGGAAATGGAAGAAGTAAAAGTCTCATTAGGAGGGGCGGCAGGAGGCAAAGGTAACTCGTCTGTAGGCAAGTCAGCAGCGGGTTATGCTAAGAAAGCTTCTTCCAAGTAAGTGTTCTTGCATAGAAAAGTTCAAGGTTGAGTTTAGGCGATCGGTTTGCGCCTGATTGAGAGCCTCTCAGGTGCGCAACTTGGGAGGTTTTTCTTTACTGGTGGGGGCCAGGCTAACGTATAAGGGGTTAGGAGAGTATGTCTACCACAATTGGCAGCTTAATCGCAGAGCTGGGTATTGATGCCAGCAAGTATACAGCTAACTTGAAAATATACAAGCAAGAAGGTATTAAAGCTGCCCGAGATGTGGAGAAGGCTTTCAAGAATGCTGTATCACTAAAAGACTTAAAACTGGTTCCTCATGTAGATGACCAAGAGCTGACTGCGCTCAATGCCCACCTTAGCCTTAAAGAACGCCACTTCAATCAGGTGCAGCAAAAGTTCGATAGGGCACCGTTGAGACCTAAAGTCGACTTGGCAGCACTCAATACGTTAGAGGACACCCTACTAAACCTAGATTCTCGACGCACACTAGACTTGAAGGTTGCTCCACAACAGAATTCCTCCAGGTCTTTTGATGCGACGACTTTGCCCAATGATGGACTTGTTGTTTCTAATCAAGAGTTAGTGTCAGCCATCGGAAATCTCACGAAGGCTGTCCACGGGTCTACCAAAAGCAATGAAGAACTCCCCGTCAAGATTTCGAAGAGCATCTATGTCTCAAGTAAGGAAACTCTTTTAGACAAGATTTTCAATCTGCCTGCTAGGGTCATGGAATCCGTTGTTACTGGTGCCCTGGAGGGTGTCGGTCAACAGGTCTCGTTTGATTTCACCAAGGGCGCTTTAGATTATGCCGAAGCTAAGACGGGTAGATCTGCTTCCACCATGGGGCAGGACTTTGGGCGATTTGCATATGGCCGAGGGAAGCAAGCTCTTATGGTGGGGGCCGATGCTCTCGGCTATCGGGGCGGGCTCCAAGAGCTGGCTGAAGATATTGGTGATTTCACAGATGCTGTGGATAAGCTTTTACAGCCCAAACTCTGGGTTAAGAAGGCTAACGAGATTGAGAATCTCGTTGTAGCGTCTCTTGAGGATGTTCGAGTTTATAACGACCCTGGACGAGCAAGAGAGCGAGTTGGCTCGTACTTTTCAAGTGAGTTTGAGGGACTAAGAACTGGGGTGAATCGGGCAGCTGGGGTCGGGGTTAGAGCCGCTGCGACACCCTTTCGGGTGAATAAGCGAGTGCAGTTAGCCCAGTCCATGGAACTGTCCAAGATACTGGCAGAAGCCATGGAAGTTCCAGATATCGAGGGCATTGCCGATAAAAAGGCGATTGCTCTGCTCACTGGTGGAGTGGATTTATCCGAAGGTGGCACCAATACTTACTTTGCTAAGAACATTGTTGAAAAGGCTCTTGGGTCTCAGGTGGCAGCGGTGCCGGTCCCTAATGCTTACTCTAATTCTCAAGACTTTGGCCGGGGTGGAGACCTTAAGCGTTTGTTCGCGGACTTTTTGGCCGATGTTACCGGCAACGAAGAATTACGAAAGCAGGGTGAGGCTATACCGCTCGACCGGCTCCTTAATATTTCCACTGAAGCAGGTTTCAACCCTGATGCCATCCTCATGGATGCAACTCGCAGAGCCTACGAGGCAAAGTACGGGGAAGATAAGCGGTTCATTTTTGCGGGGACCTCGGCAGGGACCATTGCCGCTGAAGAGGCCACTGCGATCGCAGAACGGGGAGGAGCCACTAATGTTAAAGGCTTTGGCGCGACTTTGCCGATGGCCGGACTCACCAATACGGCCAGTAATGAGAACTTTAGAGCCTTTGTGGGGAACCTGGACCCCATGGCCATGGCCATGTTTGGAGAGCAGTTTATTGACCCAGACCAATTAAGTAGGGCTCAAAAGAAAATCGTCGAAGCATCCAAACTTCAAGGGATGCCAGACCTGACAGGACTCTTGGCTCCATCTCGTAACACTGAAATCGTACAGGGGACCGGTGAAGCTCATCATCTGGGCCAATTTCTCGCCAATAGTGATGTTAAGAAGCGGCTTTCCCAATTCCTAGATTTGGACCTCTCCACCGAGTATGAGGGGAAAACGGGGACGGCAGCGTTCAAACAATATGCCGATATGTTTGGCCAGTTTGATGCGCTCACTCGGACACTGCGTATGTTGGAGGGAGATGCCACGGCATTTGCTGAGGAAGCGGCAGGAAAGTATTCGTTTGTCACTCCCGATTTAGAGCTGCGAAAAACCTACGGTTCAGAGCAGGAAAAAGCTGATTTGGAATATGCCGCTGAGGAGTACTCCACAGGTAAACGGGTTAAAGGAGTGGCCAGGGAAGACTCGGAAGCGTTTGCACGAATTATGCCTGACCTTATCCAGGCGGTTAAAGGGGCCGGGGAAGAGGGGCCAGACTTGGCTGCCATAGATGACCTAATCAAACGCATGAACCAGATTTTTGGTGAGGCTCCCAAGTTCGATCAGGCTCTTTATTCCGATATCCAAGGACTCACCCGAGGCCGTACTGAATTCCAGGATATTTCTATGGGTGAAAAAGCCGTGCTCGAAGGGCAACAGGCAATTCCTGAATCTATTCGTAAACGTCGAGTTCGCAAACCCCATAGTCAGTACAAACCTGAGGAGCTTATCCCCACTCCGCCTGCGGTGGATATACCGGACATTGGCGGAGCACTTGCCCCGGTTGAGGAAGCACAAGCTACAGGGAAAGAATTAGCTCAGTCATTCCTCAAAGGTGTGGGGGACGGTCTTACCAATGTGGCAGAGACAGCGGGCACGGCGATGGCCGAGTCTGCAGAGAAGGGGGCAGTCAACCTCATCAACAGGCTCATGCGCAGAGTGCCCGGTGACTCCCAGGCCATTGACGTTACAGCTCCTACTATCGATAAGCTTTCAGATATTGGCCCAAAACAGATCGCTAAAGCATCAGCACTGGGTGTTGAGGACGCGGCTAATGTGTTGGGCCAACTGGCTAAGGCCGGGGCATCGGCGGCTATGGCATTGGGTAAGGTGTCCGTAGCTATTGGTGGCTCGTTAAAGGGGGCTCAACCCCCGGCCAATGCCTTTGTGGGTGAGTCTAGAAAACAGCTGGGGGCGGCTAAGGACCTGTTAGGTAATATCCAGTCTGCTATGGTGGCCGGTGAACTGGGTCCTGAATCTGTTCGAGGGCTCAAAATGTTATCAGGGACCGACGATGCCCAAGGCTATATCTCCCGGATGTTGGCCGACGTCGAGGCTGCGATCGCTCAGCTCCCTGCTCAGGATCGAACCAAGCCACTCCTGGGCAACCAATTGGCTAATCTGAAATCTCAAATCGCCAAGATTGAGAAACAGCTATCTGAGGTTGTCTCTCAACTTGACCCCACTATGTTGGAGGCCGGGTCCACTCCCTTAGCGTTACCCTCAGCGGAGCGCACAATCGATCTAGCCCAATCCCCTGCTAGTCAGGTTCGACAACTTACAGCTGCTCAACCTCCTCCAAACTACAAAGCTCAGGTTAAACAGCTTGGACTCAGTTTTAGCAGTCAGCTTAAGAGTGCAAGGTCAGCAGAGGACCCGCAACAAGCTGCTCAAATGGCTCAGACCATCATCCGACAGGCAGATGATGCACGACAGGCCATCACAGAGTTACTAGAAAATCTTGGTGACGATGCAGATGAAGGACTCAGGAACCTGGCATCTGCCGCTCGACAACGAATTACTAAATCAGTTAAAGGGGCATCAAAACTCACTGAAGGCGTTGATGTCGGTGAAAACGTTGGAACTGGCTTAGACTCAGGTCTTCGTTCATCCATTGGCGATGTTCAAAAGTCTGCCCGAGACCTGGCCCAGTCTGTCATTGATGAAGCCGAAGATACTCTCGATATTCAATCACCCTCGAAAGTCTTCCAAAGGATCGGCCAATACACAGTAGAAGGCTTTCGCCAGGGTATGGCCGGGTTTGGAGATACCCTGGCCGATCTCTATAAGATGGCTGATCTCTATCAAACGAACCTGAGGAAGGCGTTTGATAGCTCTGTCATCACGAGTGAAATTCAACTCGTTTTAGATGACCTGTCAGAGTTGGGCAATGCCCTCGGTCGGATCGCGAACTACCCTAACGAAGCGATCATTCAAAAGTATAAGAAGGATGTTCGTTCCAATGCTCATCTTGCCCGCTCTCCCCAAGGCATGGGGATGCACCCTGCGGGTCAGAATATCCCGTCCAATGCACAACAGGTCGTTTTTGTGTCATCAGGGTTCACTGGCACCCGTGGGCGAATTAGCAACGAAATAGCTGGGAAAGTGGGGTCCATGGCTCCTGAAGGTTCCCATATGGTGCCTTTTGAGAGCAAGTTTGATGTCTCCGGGACACTGGATGAAGTGGGTATCGCCAAGGTGATTCGCGATGCCATCTTAGAACCCATGAAAGCGGTCAAGCAAGGCTACAACTCTGAAGCCATGCGACTCGCGAAGCAAGCCTATGCGGTGAAACAGCAGCGACCTGACGCGGATATTAAGATGGTCGGGCACTCTGCCGGGGGATTTGTTGTTCGTGAAGCACAGGAGATTCTTAAGCATCTCGGAGTGGTTTCGGAAGCCCTCTCTATGGGCACCCCTTTGCTAGGGGCGTTTCAGGCCATTAAGGATGATGCCGTCTCCCTGATGGGTGAGTTTGATCAGCTGCGCCCATTCTCTGGTCAGAGAGAGGCAGTGGTTCCAGGAGTCGGGGGCCATTTCAGCCCTGAATATCTGGATAACTCCAATCAGATGCAGCGGCTTCTCACCCAGTATCTAGAAGAGGGCATCACACCCGCACTCATCAAGAAAATCCATGACCTGGGTGAGGCCATCCAGGGATTGAAACCGGGCAGTTCAGGCGGGTTAATGCGGTTTGACCGTGCCCGGTCGGGAAACAGAAACTCTTTAGGTGGCGACGTTGGTGCGGGGTTTGCACAAGGTCTAACAGGTTCTACACAGTTAATTGCAACGTCCGCAGCCGAACTCGCAGAAGAGGCCATTGAAGCCGCAGAAGATGCTCTGGAGATCGCGAGTCCTTCCAAGGTCTTCATTCGCATCGGTGAAAAGATTTCAGCCGGTCTAGCGGTCGGTATATCAAAGGGTAAATCTGCTCTTGGTCCAACGCTGAATTCTCTTAAAGATAGGGCGGTTGAGAGCTTTAGCAATGTCGTTCTAGGCCCAGAGTCGGAACGTAACTCACAGAAGCAATTTCAACCGTTCCAGGTCACAGGTAGAAGACCCGAGCAGGACATTCCTGTTATCGGGGAAGCGTTCTCGTTCATGCTCGATTCGATGGAGAGCATGAAGAATGCAGCCACCTTCATACCCCAACTGGGTCGGGCTCTGAGTGAAGTTTTTGAAGGCTTAATGCAAAACACTGGCCTGCTTATGGGCATGGCCAAGGGTGCGATCGCTTTCAACTTTGTCATTCGACCGCTGATTGGAGTATTAGCCGACTTTGAAAATCAGTCATTTATGGTGGCTGTCGAACTCGACAACATGGCCCGGATGATCACCTTTGTCTCGGGTTCGGCCAGAGAAGGTGCCCGAAATATTGATTTCATCCGTGAGAAGGTTATGGCCCTTGGTGGGGACATTAATGCGTCGATGTCGGGGTTTGGCCAGTTAGCAGCCAGTTCCCAAGGCACACGAATGGAAGGGGAAGGTACTCGTCAGTTATTTGGGGCCATATCCCAGGCATCATCGGTTTATCAATTAGACGCTCAGACCCAAGATCGTGCCTTTACGGCCACTGCCCAGATGTTGGATAAGACTGTTGTGAGTGCCGAAGAGCTTAGAGGGCAGCTAGCAGAGGCGCTCCCAGGAAGTTTGGCGGTGGCAGCGCGAGCTATGGGCATGACAACCCAGGAAATGGGGCAAATGATGAGCACCGGCCAAATCATGGCTGAAGATTTACTCCCCAAATTTGCTCAACAATTATCTGCTGAAACAGCGTCCGGGGTAGCGGGTAGTGCGAATAGCGCTCAATCGGCAATCAATCAGTTGAACAACGAGGTTATTTTTCTTCAAGAAGCTGTGGGTAAAACCTCGATACCGGTTCGCGTTACGGGCATTAAAGCAGCCGCAACCGGTATGCGGCTGCTGCGCGAGAACATGGAACTGGTCGCTCCTGTGATGACGGCTGTGTTCGTCACGCTCATGAAGAATGCGGTGGTGAACGCTATCCGGTTTTTAGCTCAATTTGCACCCCTGACAGCACTCTTCAAGACCGTCACGGCACAGGGTGCCAAGATGTTTGCCGCTCTGTTGGCAGGCATGAAGACCTTTGCAGCCCAGTTTGCTCGTACTTTTATCCTTATTCAGGGTGTCACAGATCTTTTGAGTATATTTCAGAAGGCTTTGGGTGACACCAGTGGTGGTATACGTGACTTAGCGGACATCTCCATTGCTGGTTGGGAAGATTATGCCGATTCGGTGAAGAAAGCGGCTGAAGCGCAAGAGCAGTTAAATGCATCAGCAGATAAGTTTAGGACTCCTTCAAGAGGGGATAGGCCGACCGGCAATACTATCACTTCGTTAACAGGGGGTGAGTCGCTATTAGAGCAAACTTTTCTTGGCTCGATTTTACCGAAGGAGGCAGTCAGAGGGTTTGAACGAGCTACTCAAATTGGCGGAGGATTTCGCACGTTTGAAGATGTTAAAGCCGAGCAGCAAACGCTGGCTATTGGGGATCTTCTTGCAGCGGGGGGTCGTAATACTTCGGAAGCAATGCGACTTCTTGGAGGGGGCTCTTACGCCACTGCCAATGGAATGGGCTCGTTCAAGCAAGTGACTGAACTTGACCAGCAGCTTAGAGACCTGCAACAACAAAGAAGTGCGATCGCACCGGGAGATGCTGACACCCGACGCAAACTTGAACAGGAGATTAATGACCTCATTAAGCAGCGTGAGTCGCTCTACGCACCCATTGGCAAACTTCAACGTAACCTTACCCAGGATGTTGAGAACTATAAGGATGCTCTAAAGGTTGTTGAAGAGGAGTTAGCGAGAGCGGGACTTAGCGATAGTCGCCGTTCTCAGCTTGAAGGGCAAGCGGCGCTTCTCGAAGCAGAGCTGGGAATGGCTCAAAAACAACTTGATGAGATTAATGCCACCATTGGTCAGTCGGTCAATAGGATCACGCTACTCGGAAGAGAGCTTAGAGGTATCGCAGCAACGTTAGCTAGTTCTCGATTGGGGGACCAGCTCATGGCAGGACAACAGAATCTGGCATTAGCCCAGGCCCGAGTCAATGGGGCTTCATCGGGGGAAGTGGGTTACACATCCAATATTTTGCGACGCGAGCAGCTACAGACTCAGATTTCTACTAACCAGACGGCTATTACAGGCTTCGAAAACACGCTGGCTGACTCAGAATACGTTCGAGCTTTAGAAAATGCTGGTCTTAGTGCGGAGGCGACTTCCGCTGACATTCAAGCAGCGATCGATAACCTAGCTGAAGGTAGTTTGAGGACGACACTTGAGACTGTAGGTGAGTTTCGAGGCCAGCTTGAAACACTTCAAATAGACACTCTTGGGTTGCAAGAACAGGTAGCTCAAGCTCAAGCGGAAGCTCAGCAACAAGTGAGAGACGCAAATCGCGAAATAACAGCTTACTACCGTGAGGTATCCCAGCAATCTAAAGAGCTTGCAATGCAGGTTAAAGAGACTGCTGCATCCAATCAGTTTAATGAGATTAAAGGTGCGCTTAAGAAAGCCATGGCCGGTTTGTCGGGCACCTTTTTTGACGATTGGATTGGTGGATTTATGAGTTTCTTGGAAACTGTCCAAGGAATTATTCAAACGAGGATTGACGCAGATCGTCAGCGTGCGGAACTCGAACAGCAGCAAATGCAAGCTCGAATGCAGGCTCAGCAGATTGGTAGAAATTTGCCTGGAATGGCACCAGGAATGAACGCGGGCGGCTTTGTAGCGCCTCTCGCCGGGCAAACTGTTCAATCCTTGGTTGACTATGTTCCCAGTAAAGAGCTAGGGCAGCACTTTCATGCTAAGAGGGATGGAGGAGCCCGCATTCATCGAGGCGTCGATATTGATAGTCGTGCTGGCGGCGGTTTGGGAGCCCAAGTCATGGCTTCTATGGGAGGGACTGCAAGGGTCTACGATATTGGTGAGCAGGAAGGTGACGTAGCAAACTCTGTCGGAATTGCGATCGCATCGCAGCTTGGCAACGGCATTCCTATCGAAATTCGCTATAACCATCTCAATCTGAATGATGTTCAACGTGACTTGGGCATCGGTATTGGTGGCACGGCCCAGGTGAATGCGGGGCAAGCTCTTGGCACAGTGGTTAATCACCACTTGGATTACAAAGTGCTTGTGAACGGTGAGCATGTAGACCCTCAAGAATTTATGGCCGCTATGGCCAGCGGAGGGGGTGTTGCTAGCACAGTTGATGGCCGGTCGATCCAAATCGTCGCTAATGCTCCGGCGACCCAAGCTTCTCCCGTCGTACCCGCTGCTACCACATCAGCGGGACTCACCGTTAAAGGTAAAGCAGCCACACAGGAGCAAATCGGCATAGCTCAACGCATATATCAAGTAGGAAGCAGTCTAGGCGCTAATAACCAGGAGATCCAGGCTGCGATCGCAACGGCAATCCAGGAATCGGTCCTCACTAATTTAAGCCGCGGCGATCGAGATAGCCTGGGCATTTTCCAGCAACGACCCTCTATGGAATGGGGGAGCCGGTCTCAAATTGCTGATCTAGATTTTGCGATCGAGTCCTTCTTTATGGGTCGGGGTTCCAACCGAGGAATGATTGAAAATCGTAGCCGGGCCGGTGGTGACGTATATCAGCAATCTCATTTAACCCAGGCCAGTGCCCATCCGGATGCACCAAGACAGTGGGACGGTGAAGCGGCGGCCCTTTTGCAGGCAGTTTCGCGTACGGGTCAGTCGGTTGCTGGAGTTAATATGGGCCAGTTTGGTCAAACACAGGTCCAGCAGACTCAGAACTTTGACCTTCAACGTCAGCTTATAGATAAAAATGCTCAATCTCAGATTAGGTTGCAAGAAATTGAAGCCTCTCTCCAAGCTCAGGGGGTCGTTGCACAAACTAACCGTCAACGAAGGGATGTAGAGGACCAGACGTTAGAAATGACAAGGAGGCGGCAGGATAGAACTCTGGCTGTCTTACCCCAGGGGGATGTTCGTTCCAGAGCAGAAGAAAGCATATCGGGTCTAAGAAGCTTCAGAGACCAGAATGAGGGCGACTCCCGTCTTCTTCAGGACATAAATAATCAGCTTAGTAGGTCTGGTGAGCTATTGGAAGCAGCACAGATAGCTCGCCAGGCCATGGTTCAAGACGTTGCTTCAGGTGCTGTCGATAGTAGCCTATTGGACGATCTTGATTCTCAGATAGAAGCTTTAGAACAGTTTATTGTGAGCGTCGGAGGGTACAGAGATGAGATATCTGCGCTTAGCGGTGATGCAGTAGACTTCGCCTTCACTCAAGAGCTTACTCGTTTAGATAACCAGCTTCAAGACCTTAATGCTGCCGGTGGGAATTTAGACCCGATTGAAGCAGCCACCTTGGAAGCTAGTCGAGTGGTCGAAGGGTTAGAAGAAAATCTCGATGGCTTAATCGAGGTCTACCGTGCCAGTGCGTTAGAGTCTGGGATGACAGCAGAGCAGGTGGGCATTCTCGTAGACCGGTTTGAAGCGGCTTCTAACGTGGACCTTTCCAATGCTCGTCGAGAGCTACGATTGGTGAGGGAAGAAGCCGAACTTGCCCAAGAATCTGCTCTACTCCAGTTTCGTGCTGAGGGGCTAGGCGAACTCACTAGGGTTCTCAATCGCAGCGGTCAGGGTGGCCAAGCACAAGAACTGAATTATCAGAACCAACTCAGGCAGATTGATGCAGATGAGCGTCAACGAAAGCTAGAAATCGAACGGGACACCCAGTTAGGACCCTCGGAAAGAGAGCAGGCTTTGAAAGAAGCCGAGTCTATGTTTGGTTATCGAAGGGAGAATGCTGCTTTCGATAATGAGATGGCCATTCAAAATAATGAATTTGGTATCCGTCAAAGGTCTTTAGATGCTCGTCAGGGATTACTGGGGGCTCGCCAATCTCAAGCCGATATGCTTGGTTTTGGGGGAATTGCTCCACTTAGACAGGAGGAAATGAATCTGCAATTGGACATGCAGCAGCTGGACTTTGAACAGCAACTTACCGGGCTTTATGAGTTTGCTGATGCCACGGGGATGTCCACGGAAAAAATGGCTGAACTGAGAACGGCGATCGAGCAGACTAACCAGCTCTCCGTGGACAATATCAAAACCCAGTTCTCAGACTTGCCTGAAATTATTGGGGCAATTAAACAGCCCATGACCGATGCCTTACAAGGTTGGATCTCTGGTACTCAGTCATTCGGTGAAGCCTTTGATAATATGCTCTCGAGTATTTTGAGTAATTTGATCAGCGTGGTCGCCAATAAAGCAGTTTCAGGATTATTGGGCAGCCTTCTTGGCAGCACAGGAGGGTCCGGAGCGGGTCAAACAGGAGGCATTCCAGGACTCGATGGAGGTTTTGGAGGGGGTGGTTTACTCGGTATCGCAGGGAGTCTGTTCGGAGGTCTCTTTAGCCAGGGTGGGCGCGTGGCTTACGACGGCAAGATCTCTAACTTTATGAGCGGCGGACCGTTACGTGGCGGTAACCCGATCCGCGAGGCTATGAAAAGAGAGGGTACAGGAGCAAGGCTAATTGTTGCGAACGATACCGAGTGGATTTTGAATCGGAAGCATCAAGAGATTCTTAAAGCTTATGGCGTAGACGAGGAAGTCTTAAATTTCAAAGCTGGTGGACCGGTTGGGGGGCGGTCGTTCGGATCAGCTGCCAGAAATACAAGTAAAGGTAGTGGCAGCTCAGGAGGTATCTCGATAAACATCCCTGTCACGGTGAATGGAGGGAACGAAGATGATGGTAGAGAGCTTGCTAAACGCTTAGCAGATCCCGTTAAAGCGCTAATCGCGTCCGAAATTTCAAGGATGCGCAAACCCGGCGGACAATTACGGTCCAGAAACTAGTATTTTGAACAAATTTACTCTTTAACACTTGTATCTACTTTACACAGCTCCTCGGGTGTGCAGCTAAATTCGAGCACATCCTTCAAAATAATCAACCTGCTGCCATCTCTCTTAAGGTTATTCAAACCTAAGATAAGGCTATTTAGACGCTTTCCATCAATTCTAGGCATTTTAGATTTACGTAAATTCGTCATAGCATTGGCAGTCACACCTATTTCTTGCGCAAGATCTTTTGCCTGAATGCCTTCTCTTTCCATCACATCTCGGAGTCGCCAGCAAATCATAGTCAAAACTTTAAATCAAAGGTAAATAGTTGACAATAGTAGTCTAGCATGTAATCATAAACTACATTCAGCAATGGTTACATGCGCCTCAAGGTATATAAATATTTTCACGTATGTCATCAAAACAGTTTCAAGAATACCAACAGTACATGCGATCGCAAGCTTGGAGAGAGAAACGTCTTACCATTCTTGAACGTGACAATTATTGTTGCCGTATATGCGGCTTCAGTAACACGGATGGATTAACTCTTCAGGTTCATCACTCTAGCTACGAAAACCTTGGCAATGAACCACTTAATCAGCTCATAACACTTTGCACCCATTGCCACCCGATAGCTGACCAGTGCCAAAAACGTCAACGCACTCTATTGGGGATGGTCAATCAAGTTCGCACTAACCCAGGAGCATTTTTATCAGAGATAGACAGTTCAGAAATAATCACGGTGAGGAAAGTAAAATACAATGACATTACAGAGATTAGAAATTCGATTGACCGGAGTATCGCCCCTCCTCATGCACAACGGTCAGACAGCAGATCCTTTGAATCGCTACTCGAAAGCTTTGAAAGTGATATCAGGAAAACGCGGGAAGACGGACGCCGATTTTGAGGAAATGGCCAAGATCGAATGGTATGCCAGTTTATATGTGTCGGATGGAAAGATTGTAATTCCCGACACTGTTTTGGAAGCGACGTTTTTAGCTGGTGCTCGTAAATCTAAACTAGGAAAGCAGGCTGAGGCTGGATTGTTTGTAAATGGTCATGCAACGTTAGCATTTGATGGTGACGATCTTTCTATTGATGAACTTTTTGAACGTGATGAAAATCGTCACTGTTGCGCCGTAAGAGTTCAACGAAATAAAGTAATGAGAACGCGTTCAATTTTCAAAAATTGGGCTACGGTAGTAGATATCCGTTTTGATGATAATCTCCTTAACGAATCTCAGGTTGTTCGGGCTGCTGAAGATGCCGGTCAACAAGCGGGTTTGTGCGATTGGCGACCCAAGTTCGGGCGTTTTGAAATTACGTCTGGGATATAATTAATTTGTCCTGAACATGACGGTAAACTGTTTTATGGTAGAACAAGGTCTGGTATGGTTCGATATGGTGTGGTGCGGCAAGGTCAATCACGGTGTGGCGATGCGGGGCTTGTTTTGGTAGGGCCACATAAATAAAGAGGCGAAGGTTGTTTTAGATGCTCTGCGCCTCTTTGTTTATGCAGCTTTCAATTCCCTTGCGCGGTAGTGGAATCTGAACTGCCATAGTTCCTATATTACCTGTACGTATGGCGGGGTAGTGAAGGCTAAACCTGTAGCTCTGTTGATGCATGAGGATTCAGTGAAGGTTTTTATCCCCTTGCAGGGGTTTAAGTCATGAAAGGGGCTCTCCAGACGCCTTACAAGTCCCTACCTTCAGCCGCCGAATACACACTTCAGAAATCCAAAGCACAATCGACCAGCTTTGAAGGCCCTAATCCTAAAAGATATGATGTGTAACCCTTATGGCTCAAGGTCTACACACTTCAAAACGAAACTATGCGGTTTTCAAGGATCAGACTGAAGCGTACAATCTTCCAGCTAGCCATCAATCTAACCTCATCAAACCGAGTTAAGTCAATCCTTTTGAACGGCCTGTGACCTTCGCCTTTAGAAATCCTGAAACCCTGTGGACATCCCTAAATAGCTCAGTTATGCTAGGTGAAACCTCCTGATTTCTGAGGGGATCCGACGAACCTTGAAAACCGCATTATTCCGTTGACCCCCTCAGATCAATTGCTGGGTAAGGGCTTCAGACGTTTTCCACAGGGCATTATTGGGAATAGCTCCCAATAAATTTGGCGCATTTGAACCCCCTCAGAAATTAGTGTCTGGAGGGCTTACATAGTAAGGGTTTCAGAAGGTGGGGGTTCAGATTCCACTACCCCGAAAGGGGACGGAAACCTATTTCATCTGAATTAAACCGCAGGGGTTGCCCAGTTCAGATTCCACTACCCCGAAAGGGGACGGAAACTCACCGGTTACCTTGAAATAGGACTCAATAACCGCTAGTTCAGATTCCACTACCCCGAAAGGGGACGGAAACGCGCCTGTGGCAGCTCAAAAGCAACAGCCTTCCAGGTTCAGATTCCACTACCCCGAAAGGGGACGGAAACTCGATAAACTTCTTGAGGGCAATGTTATATGCCCATAGGTTCAGATTCCACTACCCCGAAAGGGGACGGAAACGCGAGCTTCTGCGCCCGCGGTTGTATTGTACAGCCAAGTTCAGATTCCACTACCCCGAAAGGGGACGGAAACATCTTGGGCCGGTTTCCCGTCCCAGATGAATACTCCTCGAGTTCAGATTCCACTCCCCCGAAAGGGGACGGAAACGTGTAACATGTTCAACTTAAACATTCCACTGCTTGGGTTCAGATTCCACTACCCCGAAAGGGGACGGAAACCGGTGCGTGACCACACCATATCCTGTCCCGTATAAGGTTCAGATTCCACTACCCCGAAAGGGGACGGAAACCCGTTAGTGGGCCAAACTCTCCTACTGAGAAGAGAACACGTTCAGATTCCACTACCCCGAAAGGGGACGGAAACCCGGGTCTCTCATCCCTGTAAACGCCGGTTGCGCCGGTTCAGATTCCACTACCCCGAAAGGGGACGGAAACTCCTCTATGGCTGCCCAGTCACTTGGGTCTGTAGGTTCAGATTCCACTACCCCGAAAGGGGACGGAAACATTGCAGGTGCCACCAATGTTGATTAAAGGCAATGCCGGTTCAGATTCCACTACCCCGAAAGGGGACGGAAACATTGCAAAACATCTGAAAAGTTATTGAATTTCAGAGGCGTTCAGATTCCACTACCCCGAAAGGGGACGGAAACAACCATCAGATTGACTTCAGGCCGTTCGCCATAGTTCAGATTCCACTACCCCGAAAGGGGACGGAAACTGAAACCATCTCGCATAACCAAGTCTCGTCGTCACGGTTCAGATTCCACTACCCCGAAAGGGGACGGAAACAAATAGCATCGTTTCCTAAAATTTCGGTTTCGGTTTCGTTCAGATTCCACTACCCCGAAAGGGGACGGAAACTTTTGGTTCAGAATGTACTCTATAATTGTCCAATCGTTCAGATTCCACTACCCCGAAAGGGGACGGAAACATGTCATCCCTGCTCCAATCATCATCGATCCTGTGTTCAGATTCCACTACCCCGAAAGGGGACGGAAACAGAAATCGTGAAAGCTAAGATGAATATTATCGGCGTTCAGATTCCACTACCCCGAAAGGGGACGGAAACTTTACTCCGTCTGGCTTCTTGTAACAGTAAGTATAATCGTTCAGATTCCACTACCCCGAAAGGGGACGGAAACTTTGGGACGATCACGGTTGACGGCTGCTGCGGTATGAAGTTCAGATTCCACTACCCCGAAAGGGGACGGAAACGCCATTAAGACTATATAGATTACCGCCTGCGCATAGTTCAGATTCCACTACCCCGAAAGGGGACGGAAACTAGCCAAAACCACTCCGTATCAACTGTACATTCGAGTTCAGATTCCACTACCCCGAAAGGGGACGGAAACACCAGTTTACACCCTTTATTTCTAAAGTTAGGAGTTCGGCAGTGAGACCGAATGGCACTTAAAATTACATGTCGAGCTTATTCGAGGCATCCCTGATCCAAACACTAGATTGTAAATTTACAATCCTAAGCCTTAGAATAAGTTTAGACTACACACCAAAGCATTGGACCGCTCGTGCCCGATCAGGAACTAACCGAATATCTATTCCAAGGCTCAGGTGGCGGGGGCGGTTGTTTTATCGCGGGAACTTTGGTCTGGACTCCCGCTGGCCCTGTCTCTATCGAAAAGATTCAAGAAGGCAAACAAGTCCTAGCCTACACAGCAGACGGCACGATAACCTCCTCACGAGTCAGAGCGACCCATTTTCATCACAACCATCAAATCCTCACTCTCAAATACTGGGGCGGTCAGTTGGGCACCACTCCAAACCATTGGTTCTACCTCGACGATGATGATGCCTTTGAGTACGCCGCCAAGCTCTGGGTAGATGCTGGACTCCTCGATCGCAATCTCCGTATTCGTCCTGTTGAGGAACTCCAGTACGAGCCCAATCGAGCTGATGTCTACAATCTCCAAGTTGAACAACACCATACCTACCTGGTAGGCCCCCATGGAATCGTTGTCCACAATGGTGGCGGCGGTGGCAAAGGAAGTCGAAATCCAACAGAGCAGGATAATACAGCCCTGAGTCGTGCCACGATAAACATCGTTGAACTGCTTTCAGAAGGCCCGATAGAAGGCTTTAAGGGAAATCCTCAGGAATCTATTTTTCTAGATGATACGCCTGTTAGAAGCGGCGGCACTTTGAATTTTACCGGGCATAGTTTCGCTTGGCGCAGAGGGACAGGCGACCAGACGTTCCTACCCGGTTATGGAGACGAGGTTGCCAACGAGATCTCTGTGGGCCAGGATGTCACAGAAAGCTTCCCGGTCACACGACAGATAGTCAATAGCCAGATTGACGCTATCCGTATTCGTCTCGCGTTCCAGCTCCAAGAGTTTGAAGATGATGGAGACATCGTTGGAGCCTCAGTCACCTACGTAGTTCGAATCAAAGAAGGTAATGGTCCCCTGGCAGAGCGGTTCAGGAGCACACTAAATGCTCGGTTTTCAACTCTGACTGAATATGATTTTCAGTTTCCTGTGCAAAATCAGGGAGGCTCTGTCGACGAGTTTACGGTCAGGGTTGAAGCAACGGTGCCAGACGACTCGGATTCTAAGCTTCAACGAGTCGTTCGGTTCCAGTCCATTACAGAAGTCATTCAGCAGAAGCTCAGTTACCCCCACTCTGCCATTATCGGTCAGCAGTTTGCAGCGGAACAGTTCAGCGCGGTTCCCTCGCGAGCCTACCTAATTGGAGGTATTCTTTGCAGAATCCCCACTAATGCGGTGGTAACCGATGACGGAGGACTGGATTTTTCTGGCCCCTGGAACATGCAGTTGTACCGCCCAAGTCAGGCCGTATCAGACCCGGCCTGGCAGCTTCTCGAATTCCTTACCAATGAACGGTTCGGGGTGGGCCAGCGTATCAGTCTAGACCAAATATCGTTGGCGAGTTTATATGAAGTGTCGCGCCATAACAACGGCTGGGTGCCGGATGGGTTTGGAGGCACCCAGCGTCGGTATCTGTGTAATACGGTTTTGCAGAGTACCGAAGATGCTCATGACCATATTCAGCTATTTCTCAATGCCTGTAACGCTTTCTACTATTGGGGCGGGGACAAAATCTACTTTTGGCAAGACCGGCAGACAAACCCTGTGGCCCAGGTCACGAATGCCAATGTGGTGGACGGAAAGTTCAATTATGCCAGTACGGATATTCGCTCCAGAGCTTCAATTTGTAATGTTGTTTGGAACGACCCGGATGACAAGTATCAACGGGCGGTAGAGCCAGTCGACGTCCCAGAAGCTGTTGAAAAATATGGGGTAAGGGAAACAGACTTCACGGCACCAGGCTGCACCTCTCGGGGGCAAGCGGTACGGGCAGGCCGCCGTTATATTTACGGCAACTTTTATGAGACCGAAACCTGCACCTTTCAGATGGCGATCTTTGGGATCCATTTTCGACCAGGCGACGTTATCGAGGTTTTTGACTGGAAAAAGCCTAATCTGCGTTATGCAGGACTCGTACTCAATGGAACTACGACGCAAATCACTTTGGACGCTCCAATCGTATTGCCACCAGGCGGTACTTACAATATTCAGCTGACACTGCGAAATTTCACTACAGATACGCTGGACCTTCAGGAACGTGCGATCGCAAATGGACCAGGAACCCACTCTGTAATATCGGTGGCAACTCCTTTTACGACAGCCCCTATTCCGGGAGCCGCGTGGTCTGTCGATGTTGTCTCACCGCAGCTATTCCGTGTGAGGGGTATGCGGGCTGAGTCTAACAACCAGGCTTTAGTAGAGATCGTGGCAGGTGCTTACTTTGACGGGAAACAGAGCTTGGTTGAAAATGGCTTTGCTCTCCAGCAGCAACAGCTACCGGTGGTCATTCCTGCTGTGGTTAGACGTCCAACGAATGTTCGGCTTTTGGATATTACAGTGGGGAGTCAAATAACCTTGCTTGGCTCCTGGGATGAGCCCGTTGATGACAGCGGCAGCCGAGATTTGTTTGTTTCATCCTACCGGTACCAGTATCGGCGGGGGGCCACCGGGGTGTGGCAAGATATAAACACAACCATTACCAATTCAGCTCGGATAGAGGGCCTTGTGGAAGGGACTTATTATCTCCGAGTGGCCACTGTTTATATCGACGGGAATGTGAGCAGTTGGGTGGAGAGTCCAGCCTACCTGGTGACCTCCGCTAATTACTATTTGAATTTTGTGCGACCTCGGAGTGCGATCGCAATCTTCTGACCTTTTGGAACCTGTAAAGTCCTATGTCCAATTTTGACTATCCCATAATTGATGGAAATTCTGTAGAGCGAAGAGTTCGTGCGAGAGACTTGGGGACGACCGGTAACGGAACTCAGATCTTGGGGCACCAGTTCTGGAACGATGCCCTTGGTGCTGCAGAAGATGCGGCGGCGGCTGATGAGGCTGGTCCCGCCACGGTAGTCGCCCTGTTAAAGGGTGCCTTGCGAGAGTTGATTGATATCGCGAGTAATCCTGGAGGAGGTGGCGGAAGCTCAGGCCCCGCATACCTGGAAGGCGAAACAGTTTCTTCCGTCACAGTTAATCCCGCAGAAACTCCTGTAGTCACTATTGATTGCCGAGGCTACTCTCGGCTTGGACTGATGCTAGAAAACACAGGAGCTAGCCCCCTAGCTTCATTCAACACAGACATTCGCATGAATGGCAATGCAGGTGGCCATAGTCGAGAGGCTAACTACGCAGGAGCGTACGATGCAGACAGCTCAGCGCTCAATGGCAATGCCACGCTTTTGGTTAGAAAGTCGGGAGGTGCCAACGGGGCATCCGCCACCAATCCTTTTACTCTAGCTGCTGGGAACAGGACTTGGGTGAGGTTCAATGTGGAGGCTATTGAGAGCGTTCAATTTGTGGCCACAGTCGCCGGAGGCACAACCACCACTCTTGATGCCTGGTGGATTCTCGAGAGCTAAAAAAAGCCAGCTCGGGTTCAAGCTGGAATGTGTTGCAGTGAGCGGCTCAACGATGGGAGCTAAGGATAGTTCTCTGCCAAAATCGCATCCACCCCACTATCAACCGCTACCTTAAACGAGTATCCGCTGGGGCATTCCACCCAAATAGTAGGGTAGCCGCCTCCACGAGTCACATCGTAACCTCGGCCACCCACTTTGAAACCGGGTGATATTGTGTGGCCATCGACTGAAAACTTGCCTTCATTGCGAGCAGCAGTGGTCTCGTTGATCAGCTCCAATACGCCAGACGTATTGAACACATCGCGACTGGCTGTTCTTATTACCTTGGCGGCAAGGTTGGTGGCATCCAGGAAAAAGGAAAGTTTCATGTGGCTGATTAATGCTGATTGAGAAAAAGCAGGCTGGTCACGGGCTGGTCACATTGACTCCCCTTCATCTCTGACCCACCCTTGGACGATTCCTGAAACAGCATTCTTAGCGCCTTCTGTGATATCTCTGGTTTCTTCTAGACTGAACCCGTCCGCACTTGCTTGCTTAGTGGCCAAGTATAAATCTTTCAGCTCACCATATTGAAATTTGAGCTTCTGATAGGCATCTTCGACTCGTTCAGCACCGGCAGTGACGCCGGAATCCAGGGTCTCCAATGTTGCTTCTAAGCGTTCTCCACGATTGCCAGAGAAGTACTTCGCAAGCAGGGTAAGTACTGCCATCAGGATGAGGCTATTCTCAGCTAGTAAAAGCTCAAGCAAGAAGTCCGTATTCAGCATTTCCAACATGGCGTGTTAAAGAGGGTGAGCTACTCCTCTAGGATACTTCGTTTTTCGTAAAACTGTAAAATATTATGTATGCTTAGACTACGCCTTCCGGGCTACCTCGCTCGTCACTATCCTCTACTCCTATTATGAGTCTCCCTTCCTCTCCGGTCATTGGTCACGTAGTGGCAAATTATGATACTTGGATCAAGAAGTCTACAGTTCAAGGCTCACTATTGAGTCCTAGTGAGCGAGCACTTGTTTCTCGTGGCACTCAGTTAGGCATCCTGGCTTATGCTCCGGAACTAAAGGATGGCCATGTTCTCGTGACGCTCAATGAAAACATCCCCACTGAGGATGGCTCAGCTGCCTATAACACCTGGTACGGGTTTGTGGGCGACGAGGCATTATGGACGATTGAATTGTACAGGGAAGAGGACAGTGACGAAGATGATTGCGGCAATGTCGCAGTTGTAGCGACCCAGGCTTCGACAGTTACCCGCTCTTCAAATAACTCCTCGAAAGGCCCATCAATCACTGTCCCTATCTACGGAGAAGTAGGGCTTGATGACAACATTCCGGGCTCCACATGGGCCACCTGGCGAGAGGTTATTCAGAACGATATGCGCCGGTTACCCACCAAAAAGTCTGAGGTTGAGGCGATCGTGAAAATCGCTAAAATGCTCCAACCTTGGCGCGACAAGTACGGGCCGCTCATCGTGACTAGTTGGCTGCGTCCGCCCGTCATAAATCGCCAGGTTGGTGGGGCTAGTCGTAGCCGCCATATCGTGGGAGACGCTGTAGATTTCTATCCTAAAAACGGTAGCATTTGGAAGATGCAGGCAGACATGGTTAGGAATTGGGGCACTAATGGAGGATTAGGCAAGGGTGCCAAAAGAGGATTTATCCACGCCGATGGTCGCCGTGGTGGAATTCCTGTGGTTTTCAACTACTAGAACTAACTATAGACATGGCCACCAATCCTGTTTCTAATTTACTATCTGTCGAAATTAAGCAAAAGATAGCTGAACACGCTCGGCTTAACCCTGAACGGGAAATCTGTGGCGTAGTTGTGATGGATGAAATAGATGATAGTGTTCAAGTCATCCCGCTGCCCAACACCCACCCCACTCCCGAGACAGATTTTCGATTACCTGCTAACACCATCCCTAAATATGGCGATCGGCTTCAAGCCATCTATCACTCTCACTGGGAGGAGTCTTCTCCGGCACTGCTTACCCCTGCCGATGTCATCAATGCCAGAGCCACGGGAGTAGCTTCAATCGTCTATCACACTACCTTTGACCAATGGGATCTCTTCGACCCAAATGGTTTACACCCTTGGCCTCTAAAGCAAAAGCATCTTGCCCCGAAGCAGCTTAAATTTTATTTAGGCTGGCCGTGGGAGTGGGGCCGATCGGACTGTCTTACCTATTTCGAGCCTACTACCAGGGAGTGTTGGGCATTACCATTCAAGATTTTCAACGGGTAGAGAGTGAGGAGAAGTTCCAGGAATTGCTTGACTTAGCTCGGTGGAATCAATATGACGAGCAGCTTCCGAACCAGGGACTACACAAAGTGTGCGAAGGGTCTCCATCGGAGGCGTTCGAGTTCCGTCAGCACGATGTCATTTTGATGCAGCTTCAGGGTCGATGCCCCCACCACGTTGGGATCTTGGTGGATGTGAAAGGGATGCAAATTTTGCATCATCTTCAGGCTGGGAGGTTAAGTGAGGTAGTGCCTTACGGGCGAGGAAGAATTCGTCAGACTCACTCGGTGTGGCGACACGAGAATTTTCTTTAAGGAGCCACCCTTATGCCCCTAATCAAGATCAAACTTTTCGGTGAGATGGCAGACAGATTCTGCTCAGAATTCACTGCTGAGATCCGCACCGTGCGAGATGCGATCGCAGCCCTCGAAATCAATTTTGAAGGATTTCGAGAATACCTCCTCAATTCAGATTCCCTGGGCCTTGATTTCCATGTTCTCATTGGTGACACTTGGGAACTTTGCGAAGCTAATGAGGTGTTTTTACCGGTCCCTCAAAAGCGAGAGATTGCCATTACCCCGGTGGTTAGGGGAAGTGGTAAAGTAGGCAGGATTATCGCAGGCGTGGCTTTGATCGGCCTGGGTGTAGCCGGGGTGGGTTTCCTGGGATTGAGCGCTTTTCAGGTTGGCTTGCTCGGGGCCACCTTGCTTATCGGAGGCCTGTTCGGGGGGCAGACGGACGCTCCCGATCCTGAAGATGACGAGGCTAAGAGCTACATTTTTAATGGACCGACGAATACTGTGGCAGTGGGGAATAGAGTACCGCCGGTATTTGGGACGATTCTGACCGGGAGCCAGGTGATTAGTGCAGGCATCCGGAGCTATCAGATTCCAGGGTAGTGACGGAGGCGGGCTACTCGTCAGGCCAAACCACAGGGTAACCCCAAGTCTCAGACTCAAACTCTTCTAACACATCGGCAAGCTGACTATTGAGAGAGCCGATGATAGAGCTGAGTGCCCGGCTACCGCTAATAGGGTCTCCCAGCTCATTAGCTAGCCATTTCTGTTCTCGAGCTATAGCCTGATGCACACCTTTTTCAGAAACTGAGACGTAATTTTCTCTGTTTGGCCATGCCAGCAATGTGACAAAAGGTTCGCTTCCTCTAGACATCTTTAAGAAATCCACCATCATCCTGAAAACATCTCGATAAATGTCGGGATTCACCTCCGATAACCGATTCCCTGCAACGTTGAGCACTTTCACCTCATGAACCATGACCCACTCTAAAAGCTCTTGAGCTGTTGGATTTATGATCAGAGGCTTCTTCATTCGTCTGGCGGTGTTACAGGTCAGTTTCCCGCCAGGACTTCCCTTAAAACCGCACCAAACTGTGCCGTCTGAGTCTTGGACGTTGGCCTTGGTGCGTACAGGGTAGCCAGGTTGAGGGTACTCTTTAAGCCCAAAAAGCTCAAGAGAACGATCAGGCGTTTGGTGGCCATCATAGGTTTGAGTCATCCAACCTTTAGGTGCCCAGCCGCCTGTTGGGAAGCCACAGTACGATGCTGCGTCGAGCGCTGCCCGGTCGGCACCAGTTTGCCCACCTGAAATAATCTTTTTAAGGGTAAGCGATTTCATGACTTAATTTATCTAAATAAAAATGTATCCTGTTTGTAAACTTAGAATACGTTTTGGTGTACATCAAATTCTTTGCGCACTATCACCCAATCGCCTTCCACACGATCTCTTCAGCCTTGGGCAACACAACCCACCATCCCCTATCTCTATCCCGCTTTACCTTCTCAGCACCAGCGGCCACCAGGTACTTCGAAAAACTTATCGCCTTCAAAGGGTTCTTATGACCCTCTTCCCCACACCACTCTCGATACGCTGAATAGAAATCCTTAAACCACCCCTCCCGCTCCTCGACTGTACTCCCCTCACACCATTCGAAGAGCCAAGCCAACGCAGTGTTATTTGAAATAATCCACTCCTGATGGGTATCCAGGGCAACTTTGGAATCCTTGAAGGCCTCAATGTTCCTAATTGCGGCTTCCAAGCTCAACTCCATGACCCAGTTGTAGATACCAGGGAGTTCCTCACAGAGTCTGTCCACCAGAGTTCGGTCAGCCTTTCCTTGCCTAGGAAAGATCTTGAGGATCATGGCCCGCCGACTAAACCCCTCGCCATCACCATTGCTCACGCTGGGACTCTTGTTTGCAGCAGCCCAGAGGACCACATCCAGCGTGGTAGAGTGTTCGTCCTGCCACAACCTCTTCACATCGACTGGCTCATTTGAGACGATTTTGTTGAGGGTGGCCAGGGTGGCCTCGTCTAAATGCCCCTTATAGTCCAAGTCCACCGCGATATATTTACCAATGAGCTTGGCCAGTTTCTTTTCAGGCTCCTGGCTATTTAGACTCTTCACTGAAAAAGTGGCGCACCCTTCCTCGAATCCCACCAGCGCTTGGAGAATATAGAGAAGCGTCCCTTTCCCTGAGCCTGGTGGACCCAGGAGGATGGGCCAGACATCGAACCCATATTTTTTACCTTTCTTTTTGGGCTCCAGGCTCCACCGGAAAAGCGATCGTATGGTCCAAAAAAGTGTGCTTCTGCCTCCACACATTCCTTCAAGAAAAGCCTCAAAAGTGGGGCAGGTGGCCGACGGGTCATAGTCGAATCCAAGCCGTCTAGTGAGAAAATGATCAGGTGAGTGGCTAATGAAAAAAGTGCTGCTCGTTTCTTTCACGAGGACTCCATTCCTAAACCCGATATATTTAGGGTCATTGAACAGGTCGAACTCCCTGCTGAGTTCTTCTCTAGCCAGGTCGAAGTTCTCCTGTTTGAGCGAAGCTTTCCGATTCTGCCAATTATTCACTCGGCACACTCGGTCAGGAAGGAGGTTCCAAGTCCCTTTTCTTACCGGCTCCCATATACCTTTATCTGGCAAGTATTCAAAACCTCCGTGGTCGGGTACAAAGCGCATTGAATCAGCCAAAGTGTATTTGACCATTAAGCCTCGGTAATAAGCCGCCGCGATCGCATCCAGTCCTCCTTTCTTGGGGGTGTACGGCCCCAGTAGTTCGCCGGTATAAAACGGAATCGTTTTAAGCTCACCTTTATCAACCTTGACGCTTTGGAGAGGAAGCGCCTTATCTACCAAGTCCCTCACGCCAGTCGCGCCAAATTTCACAATAAAATCATCGAGCCCCATTTTTTCTCCATCTAAAGCCGTGGGAAGGAGGAGGAATTTTAACTTTTTATTGAGTAGCTGAGCGAAATGGTACTGAGGAAGTTTCGAGCTTTGGCTTTTGCGATCGTCCCATTCTTGGGCCAGACATTTACCAAAGCGCTGCCCGGCTTGAGTTACCAAGGGGTTATGGGAGACGTCGCTGTCGAAGACGAGAATGATCTGCCTAGCTTCGTTCCAATCGAAATCATAGAGTTCCGCTAAGAGACGGTCATCGTTATCCCCATCTGCGTGCTTTCGCTTCCACCCCCACACTCCACCCAGGCCCAGGGTAGGAAACCCGTTGAGGGTGCCACAAAGGGCTTTAGCTTCCCCCTCGGTGACCAGGAGGTCTTTGCCTTTGAGGTCGCTAGGAATCTGATGCCCCATAGTGGGTGTGTCGAGCCAGCTAAACCCTTTTACTCTCGGAAAGTAGGGGAAAACGCGGCTCTTGGGAGGGCTGGCAAATCGTTGCTTCCCGTCAGGCACATCAAGCCTAGCTCGATAGAAGGGTTCATCTTCGCCAGTTTGAGGATTTTTCCAGGTGTATAGCTTCCTGCCATAGGGTTCAAAGTAAGAGAACACCAGGCAAGGATCGGGTCTGCCTATGAGGGTCTTAGCCAGCTCGCTGTCAGCTGAAAAAATCCCTGCATGGCACGCACTTTCTAGATCAATTCCTCGATCGGCTAAGTACTGTTGGTGCCTGGGAGTCAAGCTCCAATGACGAGGAAGTCGGGAGTCTAGGGCTGCAATAGGCCCCCATAGCTCTTGCAGATAGGTGCTTTCCAAGGTGTTGACAGCGAAAGGAAACGTGGACAATTTTTCGGACTTCAATCGGTGGTTGAGAGGCTGGCTGGCTGTTGTAGCCGAAAAGCTTTCCATAAAAACAAGGGTGGTTAGGACAGCGAAACAACTCGGCAGAACATAGGGTTAAAAATAAAAGTCAGTCTACTTAGAATAGGTACCCACCAGAATAACTGACGTAAGCCTAGTTGACAATATAGCTTACAAAAAGCTAATATCTTTTCAGGTAAGGGAGCCTTTCGATTGTAATTCTGCAATCGAGGTATCCTTTAGATAGAGTACGCTGCTTTTGCGGAAAGAAATCTTAAAACCCATCTAGACCCCATTCACCAGGAAAAGAAAATATGCCTTTTGGAAAACCGGCTACGACTGCGCCCACGTCTACTGCCACTGCTGCGGTTTCCCCTAATCCTGCTGCAATGCGATCAGCTACGGCTGACGCTGGATCGGAGACAAACAGGAAAACCGCTGCTGCACAACCGGTAGCAACTGAAGTAGTGAGTGAACCTGCGAAAAATGTATCTACTCAGACTACAGAGCAAGCACCTACTCCGACCACTGCTGCTCCAGCTAAGACCGATCTAAAAGCACTTCTTGAAGAGCGCACCTTGGAACTTGGCGGCTTTTTTAAGGAAACTACTCGGCTTGATGACGGCGACTTGTTTCAAACTCCTGAAGAACAAGCGGCGTTTAGTGCATTTGCCCAGGCCATTGGTGTGCCGAACTACGAACTAGCATCAGCTAAGAGCTTTGAGTATGTGGTCACGAGCACTGGAAGCCGTTTCCTCAAGGGGCCACAGATTCAGGCTTACGGTGATCCCGATACAGCTATTACCTGCTGTATCGTTTGGGACTACCAAAAGACGGTTGGTGAGGGGAAAGACGCCAAAGAGGTTACTGATCAGCACGTCATCCCACTACCTGCCGATGCCAATGTAAACTGCTCAGAATGGCGCTTGGTGTACCCGCAAGGAGACAATCCTTACTGCGAGGTATTGTTTCAGATTCCACAGTTTAAGTTTCCGTTCCCATTGCGAGTGGATACGAACGTGTGGAAAAAGGGTCAAGACTTGATGAACGCTCTTTTGGAGGTGCAAACGTTCAGAGATTTAGCTCGCTTTCTACTGGACGGTTCACCCGTGGCTCGTTGGAGTGAAGGTCATCCTGATGAATTGCTCATCACCAAGGCCACGAAGCTTCAACGCGGGGACGGGAGTGAGTTCCTGGTATGTTCTGCTATTGATGTTAACCAGACCCCCTATCGCGTCTATCTGAACGACCTGACTCTCCTAGAAGTCAAGGGTGCTATCCCCGCCATGGTGCGGAAGCTTGAAGGCGAGTCGCAACTCACTATCACCCCTGAGGATTCTTCGATTGAGGGGTTCAAATGCGCCCTCGGTGGGAATATCAGCAAGTTGCTCGAACTGCCCCTAAAGACCATGTTCTACGTGAATGGTGTGGAGCTACTTGAAGGGAAAGATCGCGTCTCTGTAGTGCTTCAGGTTGAAGATGCCAATGGGCCAATCGGGTCTTTTTGGAGCAATAAGAAGCTGGGTGACCTGGTACTCAGCATGAAGGAGAAAGGTGAAGATATTCAAGAACTGTCTGCTTTTATTCGGGTAAATGAGCATAAGAAGACTCGGGAAGGGACCACCTTTCCTGATCTTCAGTATTGGTTGGTGAGCAGTTTTACTAGTCCGATCGCCCTCAAGCACATGAAGCGCAGTGGAGTCCAATTCCCGCCCCTTCTATTGCAGAAAGCGATCGCAACCTTACCAGCAGGCGCGGTGAACGATGCAGTAGCAGGGGAATTGACAGAAGCGAATTGATGAAGCCTTGGGCTCCTGCTGATTTCAAACCAGCAGGAGCCTAGTCCACCTGCTTTAATCTCCCACAATATTATGATCACCACTTCATCGCCTTCACTGCTGACTGCTGGCACCTTTGCCCTTGATCCTGACCAGCAAGCATTCCTGAACAATTTCCTTAAATGGCTAGCTGACCCATACGCGGATAAATTTGGAGTCCTCCAGGGGGTGGGAGGTAGTGGCAAAACCGCCACCATTTGGCACTCATGCCACGTAGCCATTAAACAAGGCATTCTTAACGGTTCGATCGCAGGTCTTGGCCCTACGCATACAGCCCGTAAGCAACTCAAAAAATCTGCTGACAAATTCTTTGAATATGCCCCCGAATACCCTGGTTGGTTAGAGGAGAGAGTCTGGTACGGGACCCTTCATTCAGCGCTCAAACTCATCCCCCAGGAGGAGCGCTTTACGACCGAGGACCAAAAGAATCTTGAAAAGCTCCTTTCCATCAAAGAGGAAGAGCGCACGATTGACATTGTCCGCAGGATTTCTCAGTATCAGTTTCGTAAAGAGGCCGCAGCTAACCAAGAGTTAATATTTTGCCAGACTGTCGGGGGGTGTGATTTTGGAAACACTCAACTTGTCCTGGTGGATGAATGTTCCATGGTTTCTCAGGATATTTTCTACCACTTGACTAATTTGCACAGCAAGGTTGAAAGAACCTTTTACATCGACCCGGCGACAGGTTGTGTGTACACGAGTAAGGATAACTTTGATGCTGAAGGGGATACTTTTGTGAAAGAGGTGCGTTTAGTTGATCAAATAAGACCGGACGCTAAAGTTCTTTTCATGGGAGATGCTTTTCAACTCCCTCCGGTCAGGGAAAAAATATCTAAAACCTTCGAGATTGACCCCTACTTGGGGAACTTCACTAAAGTCCACCGGAACTCTGGATCCGTTCGCCAATATGCTCTTAGCATTCGCGAGTGTTCGAACCCCTATCAGCTAGCCCAACTCCACCATCCATTTCTCAAGCAGGACCAGGCCGAAGTACTGGAGTTAAGCTATCGAGATGCGATGTGGGGTGGAGCGGACCTCTTGGCCAATGGTGAGGAGGTGGTTTTCATCGCGGCTACAAATGAGAAAGTCGAAAGTATCAATCGATTCATCCGTAAGAAGCTCTATGGAGCAGAATTCGACTATCGACCTGGTGACCGGTTGCTGACTCGTAGGCCTGTCCGAAGAGGCGGGCTCCAATCTACAGGGCCATTTGCTAATGCCAAGCAAGGGAAACCACTCTCCCATACTTCGACCCTAGTGAATCTGGTACGTCCGGTTGAGGTGGGGGAGTGGGCTGCAACCAAGCTGAACGGTGTGAAATATTCCGATTTTCAAGTACGACTTGAACCTCAGCATTTTAAGTTCACCGCTCCGACCGGCACCACCTACTGTCGGGAGTTCTGGCGATACAAGTTTGATGATACTGAGGATAACCCCAAGAATGATCAGTGCTTGATCTTGCTAGATCCTAATCAACGAGAACAATACCTGGCTGACTTGGAACACCTCAGAAAACTAATGGGCGCTTTTTACAGCCGGGGTCAAAAGAAGACTACAGCTCGTGGCCAAAACGGAGAGTATGCCAAATTGGTATGGGAAATGTACGACCTTAAGAACTGGTTCAAATTTAAGGATGGTACAGAGGTAGAGGCCGACGTGTACGACAATATCAAACGTGAGGTGCAACAGAATTACTATCGGTTGTTGAACTTTGTGGATGACATTCGTTATTCATATGCGAGAACTGTTCACTCCATGCAGGGAGACCAGGTAGATATCGTAGTGATCGATGCTGCCACGGTGTTTCCTAAGAATGGGATGCGATATTCCAATGAGAATTGGGATTACATCAGGACAACCTATACCGCTGCTAGCAGGGCAGTGCAGCAGATTGTGATTGCTGCTTAGGAGACTCAGCAATGGGTAAAAAAGCCCTGCAGATTACCTAACAGAGATTTGCCAGCGACTACTACCAGATTTGTAGCCATTTCATTGGCTTAGTTGCATTCTAAATTAGCCATCATCATGCCTTCCACCCTCATGCAAACCTTGGATGCCCGTCCAACCAAAACCGAGTTTAAATTTCCTGAAATATCTCCAGTCGTCAAACCTGCCCCCTTCTCACCAGATCTCACTCCCAAGCTTGAGTACTTTCCTCTGGAGGACTACCCTACCCTAAAAAGTTGGGTAGAAGCGATCGCACTGGCCCAATGGGACTACATCGAAGAGGAGGTTATAGCCTTCATTGATGACGAAAAGCTATGGCTCCCTTACCCTAAAGAAGCTGAGATTCCTTACGAGTCGGGCTGGTATTTTTACGACGGCACTTTTAACAATTGGGAAAAATGCTTATCCCCTGATTCGATTCCTCATCTGATCGTGGCAGACACCGAATCTTGCCGTCAAACCGAAGAATCTCCCTATCGCCCCTTCCTTTTCGGAGGTCTCACCCGCCATGGGTGGTACCTCTGGCATTGCAATGATGATGAATTGCCTACTCAAGTTCCTTTTCCCCCTGGTCGTATCGTCATTGGTCATAACTTTTCCGATTATGATTCTCGCTTCCTTAGCTGCGAACAGTCCACCGCCAACGGTCGACGCACGACGATTTTAGACACCCTTTCAATGCTCACTCGCTACCAGGGATTGAGTAATCAGCAGACAGGACGATACAAAACAGCTCACGCGGCAGCCAAAAGTGGTAAGCCTGCTGACCCTTGGTATCAACACGCCTGTGAAGGTGGTCTGGACCATGCTGTTGAGAAGCTGCTAGGAGTCAAAATAGATAAGGGTGTCCGGGATGCCATGACCGAGAACCTTTGGATGCAGCTTTACGATGTGAAGCCACCTAAAAGCATCTTCGAATACTGGGCTCAGGATGTGCTCTACACGGCCAGGCTTTTCAAGAAACTTTATTTGGAGCTGAGGTATAACTTCCTGCCCGCAACTACCACTTGGGTGGGCATGGCTGAGATGGCCGGGTGCCGAGTCTGGCTGAAAGATTGGGAGGGATTTTTAGAAGATAGCGATCGCAAGTGGCGAGAGTGTAAGGACTATCTAGCAGGAGTGGTAAAAAGCTTTGCTGATATGCTGCTTCAAAGTAGTGACGGGCCAGAACTGTTTGCTCAGTATAAGACCACGGTCTTATTTGAAGCTGGAGTGTGCATAGGCAGCAAATATAAGTGCGTCGGTCCTGACAACGCGGATATAGTGGTTCGAGAACTCCCCGATGATGAGTTCGATATCTCCATCTTCCCAATGGACAAAGAGCGCTCATTCATTTTTCGCCCTGATCCAGATGGGACAACCTATTCTTTCGGTAAAGAGTCTGACCCCTCTGAAGCCTACTTGAAAAAAGAACGAGCCCTTCACCAGTCACTTAAGCGTATAGCCGCCAACCCGTCCTGTCTTCGTATGGAGCAGGGCGATCTCATCACCAAGCTTGCCGCTGTATTCCCCGAGTTTCAACCCACCCTTAACAAATCAGGCTGCTTTGACTGGACTCCTGCCCGCAATGGCCCCAGCAAAGGCCAACCCAAATGGTACAAGGACCTCTCCTCGACCGGCACCAAGAAAAATCCCAAGAACCCGTTCTCTATTGGAACCCAGGTAGCGGTGTACCTCCTAGAAATCTGCTGGGATAATGAGCCTATTCGCTATCGTAAAATCGGAAACAAAGGTGGTTGGATAGAGCAAAAAGGAGTACCCCTGCCTCACCCTAGTGGTGGTGACAATCTGGGCACTCCTTTTTGCAAGGACTACCTGGCCTATGCCACTGCTGGGAAGCTCACTAGTCGAGTGCTGCCTCAAGAGGACCTCGTTGAGATCTACCGAAACATACTCCTTTCTGGCCAGTGGACGCAATTTCGTTCTCGGTATCATGATGTTTACACTCATGAGTCCAAGTTCGAGGGGCTCAAATTCGTAAAACCTGCAATCAACCCTGCTGGTACCGTGACGGGGAGAGCAAAATCAGGAGTCTGGGTAGTGACACCCAATGAGAAGGAAATCTTTGACGGTTCCATTAAGATTGGCTCGGATATTCAGAACTGTGTGGTTGCCCCGCCGGGTTATAAGGTTGTGGGAGCTGACTTCACCTCGCAAGAATCTTGGTTGGCTACTTTGCTCACCGATGCCCAGGCCGGAAAGGTAGGGAGTAGTCCATGGTGTCAAAGTGTCCTCTATGGGGATAAGAAAAAAGGTACCGATATCCATTCCATCGTCGCCAAAGCTGTAGACATTCCTCGTCAAGCGGGAAAAATTTTAAATTTTTCGAAACAGTATGGCGCGGGTGTACAGAAGCTTATTCTTACTTTGATGCTTGCAGGCGTTCCTTTTGAGATTGCTGAGCATAAAGCTCAGCAGTTTGTGACGCTACTTCAAGGTCCTGACGGAATCGCTCGTACTACGTTTGGAACTCTTAGAGAACTGTCTCAGATTCCCGCCATTCGTACTAATATTCTGGGCTGTAGAGTGCCAGAATCTTTGGATCATTCTTTCTGCGGTCGCAATTTTATAACCACTCGTCAGAATTGGTTAATACAATCAGCAGGCACGGATTGTATCCATGCCTTGCTCACCATCCTGAACATCTTCCTGATCGAGTACGAAATCGATGCGATCCTGCTACTCCATCGGCATGACGCAGTGTACTTTGCGGTGAAGGATGGTCAAGAGGAAATCTTCAAACGTTGTCTCCAACAGGCTCACTATCTCACTAAGCAGCTGGCGTATGAGCAAGCGGTGGAGCAGGCCAATCAGCTGAATAAGGCTAAGGGGCACACGATTTTTATCGAGACTCCTCCGTTGGAGTGCCCGGACTCTCAGAAGTGGTTCGATGAAGTAAAGGTCGTTGATTGTGTGGGGGCTGCTGGGTGATGAGACTAACAAGACAAGGCTGAAACATTTCGATCTCGTAAACACAAGAATAAGGAAGAAGAATGAGCACCCCTATCCGCGAAGTCTCGATAGAATTTAAGTCAGAATTGGACATCACGCTAACCGAAGATTTTGACTACGAAGCTGCGTTGAAACTAGCCAAAGGGTATTGTTTCGACTTTGACGATGCAGAATGCTTCATGGACTTGACAGAAGAAGACCAGTTAGCTGTTCTGAGAATTTGGGTGATAGATAATATCGCTCCAGGTGTTTATTATCAAGACTACTCAGGTAAGCATCCCATGATTTGCCTCGGGTCTGTTTTAGATGATGTTGAACACCACAGTTTTGAAGTGTATGAAATCGACCTCGATGATCAGCCGGAGTTAGGAGCCTTACAGTATGAATAACCTGGTCATCATCGATACCTCCTGTATCCTTCACCAAATCTCCCATCTCCTGGCCACCTTTGGCGACAATCATGAGTCCACCTACGAATACAGCTATCTAGCCCTCCAATGGGTCGACTCCCTAGCCTTCTGCCCTCAGTGGTCCGCCGACCGTGAAAACTTCAGAGTCCTCTGGGCTTGCGATCGCAAGCCCTACTGGCGAGAGGACTTTGAACCCGAATACAAAGGACACCGGGGTGCTCCACCCCCATCTCTAAAATTTGTAAAAGAAGCCTTCTTCAAATTACATTGTGAAGGCAAACTAATCGGGCTATCACTGGCAAACCAGGAAGCTGATGACATTGCGGCTGCAATCGTACGTCAACGCAATCAACTTCCATTTAAGCGATACTATCTCTTCACCACAGACAGTGATTGGCAAGGAATGGTGGCAGATAGCCGGGTGACTTGGTGCGACTCAGTCGGATACGAGCCGAGAGTAAGGTCTCGCGAAGAAATTCATAATTGGATCTCCAGCAAACATAGAAATCAAAGTGTTCGGGATCAACTCCTTTGGCCGTTGCCGGACAGAGACGAATTCGTCCCAGAGGACGTCTGGAGCTGGAAGAGTGCCGTAGGAGACCCTAGTGACAACCTCCCACCTGGGACACCTGCGTACTTGATAAACCTATTTCAACCTCCCGCTGAGTATGATCCTGTCATACGTCATCCAGAGAGCATCCAGGCCACCGTCACTCGCACCCTCAAGCACAGTCTGCCCGCCCACTCTGGCTTAGAAAAGACGCTCCATTACTATGGCGTGGGATTACCACTCCCTGTTCTTAGTTTGACGCCAGGGATGGCCCGTAGTTGAGCACAGCCGTTGTTCTAAATTTAGGGTAAACTTGACTTACACATTGAGTTTACATCTTAATCTTAACTTAGCAACTTAAAGCAGCCTAAAAAAAATGAGCCCCGACAAATCTCAAACCGTTGAGAATGCAATCGTTTCCGCCGACTTACAACAAAGCCGGAATCACGCGCTTGAAAAATTTATCAAGGAATTGGGGTTAAACCAAGCCTCTTTTGCTAAAAGAATCGGCGTTAAGCGAGCCACTGTTAACGGTTGGGTCACAAGAGGAAAGGTTCCCTCAGCTGCGTTGTTGGTGAAAATAGCCGCTGAATTTGAATTTGAGAAGGGTGTTCAAGCCTTAAATAGGCGCTTGGGATTTAATCTAGACTTAACGTCTTCAAGCGAAGTTGAGCAATTCAGTACACTAATTAGCCGTCTAAAAAACGTCGAAAAAGAGGTCGAAATCTTAAAGTCCCAAGCTATCTGAACTCAAACTTCTCACACAAAAGCCCTGTCATAAAAGCCTCTGGCGGTCGTCTCGCCAGGGGCTTTGTCACGGATAGTAGTAATCAGGTACACTAAAGCAGTTTACACTGCGGGCTCTCGTATGGCTAAAAACCACAAACTACTGGCGTTTATTGCCGATCAAAACCTGAACCAGACCTCCTTCGCTAAGGAGGTGGGCGTAGACCGCCAGACAGTGATTAGCTGGATAAACCAGAAGAAAGAGCCGTCGCTATCATCGTTGCACGCGATCGCAACCAGGTTTGGTGTTGATCCCTATCAGCTAAATGAAGATTTAAATCTGGGTGTTCAGTTGACAGAAGCGGAGACAGCTCTACAAAAGCTTCAAAAAGAGGTGTCTGGTCTAAAGGAATGGATAAAACTACCAGAACCTTGTGAATTGGAGGATAAACAAGCTGAGGCCACTGTAAATTTCATACTGGGCGCGTTGGATGCAAAAAACCTGTCACTCCTGGACGTCATTGCAAAAACGACACTCACCAGCAATGACTGGATCCGTTTCTATAGCAGTGGTGAGATCTCAGACGAAGACCTGCAAGACTTACTTGACTGGCTAGAACTCAAAATACCGGGCAGGTCCAAAAAATCTGGGCCAGGTGCAAAATCTACTAAATCTTCGAATCCCTAGACTCGGAAGAAATACTCCAGCCTGCATAACGAGTTAGCCGAGTTTCTAAAGACAGCTGGGTTTCCAAGGCACGATGATAATATTTATTACCTCGTAATACAATCTTCTTATCGGCAGGGTTTAAACACACACTGATCGCACCAGTAAGTATTAACGCTTGTAGCCATGGTGGCTGAGCGCGACGAAAAAGTTCAGCTTTGAACCTGAGCTGGAGATTCTGCATACTAATCCGACTAAACCGTTAATTCTCTGTCCTAATCTCATATTAAATCCCAATTGAAAAATTGCAAATGAGTACTAGTGGTAATCAGGTACAATTTTTCTATGTGAGCAAGCTACGCCTATGTATGACCAGAGACGAAAAGAAATCTTGGGGGCATATCTTCACGAGTTCTTAAGAGACGAAGATCTCTGGCCCGAAAGTCTCGTTAAATGGTACAAGCGCGAAGAGCGCCACATGAGCGCCGTAAGTCGTTCCAGAGGACTCACCGTAGAGTTACTACTGAAGTACATGTCGGAACATACGGGCCTTAACCTGATGCAACCCTATTACAAATCCCTGCTAGGGAACTGGACACGGTGGCATCAAGAACCCGGTCGAGGGGGCGATAACGCCGCACTTATACTCGCCCTAGCTGACTGCGAGATTGTCTATTTAGACGGAATCGTATTCAACAGGGTCAAAGACCTCATCCTCTGGCTCCAGGGGGAAGAGCTGTCGGAATAACCGCAGGGTGAGATTTTGAGTGCTCCCGGTAGGGAGCGTTATAGTAAGTTCCGAATCTTCAGGAACACCCTTAGTCTGCTCGTATACTTGCCTAAGCTGAAGCCCAGGTCGTTGCTGTCTAATATCGAATTGCACAAACACAAGCTTTTCGCTGTTTACGCCGGATAATCATTGTGATGCGCCCTTACTAAATGTACGTAGTATCTGACTGGCTGGCTGGTATAAAAATGTGTGAGATTAAACTCTAACGCGGAGTCGAATCACTTGACATAAATTTATCCATCAAGTCTATTAAATCTATATCAAGGACTCTTGCGAGACCAAACCACTGATCAGCCGTTAGAGTGGGGGTAGTGGCTCCGTTAATGTAGTTGCGCAAAGTCTTGTATTTAATGTTTGCACAACTGCAGACATCTTTTTTACGCAAATTCCGCGATTCAATATGCTGGGCAAGCCAATTACCAGGGTGTTTTCGGTTTCTCGCCATAGTCTTCGCCATCAACGAAAGTTTATTGTACCCCAGTTGAAAAATTACAATCGCTGAGCCAAAGCACAATATGTAAGCTTGACTTACGATATAGCTTACATTAGAATTAGTGGTAGAAACTTTGCATCGATATTTGGGTAGAAATAATGACCTTCGAAAAAAACCAGACGGCAGCAAAACTTTATGAGGAAGCTCTGACCCTAGTAGAAAAAGCTAGAGGACTGCGTCTCAAGCTACATGAAAATGGGCTACAACAAATAGAATTGCAAAAACGAATAGCGTTGATACGCTTAAAGTATCAAGATCAAGTTAATAACGACAAGGGACTCAGCAATGAGCCTAAGCGTAAAACAGCACTAACCTCCTTGCTGAACACAGATAAATCATACACAGAGTGCGAGACCGCTGTTGAAAAGCTTCAGAGCGAAGCCGCATTGGTGTCTATCGAAATCCGGTACACAGAGGATTTGCTGAAACTTTCACATGCCGCTCTGTCTGCAGGTTTCACAGGCGAGTCCTAAAGTCCAATCCCATTGTGTAATCAAAGTTTACACAATGGGCAGCAGTCAATCTTGCACGCAAACCTCGTTCCGCCAATGTCGCTCGTCACTAGCCCTCGTACCAACATTCCCTCATCCATTTGCCTTAAACCAAAGGCTTTACTTCCCCGTGGCACAGGAAGTAAACGAAAACATATTCCCAAACTAGAAAAGGTTCTTACAAAGGTCCCCTTTGACACAGTGGCTGAACCATTTGGCCAAGGTCTATGGATAGCTCAGGCTCTTCATCAAGCTGAGAACTCAGCCCTCAAGTGCATTATTGCCGCCGAGTCCATGGTGGACATGCGCAGTATCTGGATGGCCTGGGCAGCTCCCTGGTGGCGACCGGAGATACTAAAACAGCTGAGGAGTTGGCAAGCACTGCCGATTGAAAAAAGTTGGCCCAAAATTAAAGAAACATGGGAAACATGCCAGGCCCTGGGGGTTATCTGTCCACAAGCAGCAGCGGCGGGACTGGCGGTGAGGATACTGACATTCTCAGGGATATGCCGAGACACGCCCGGTAGCGGGAGTCTCAATATCAAGTGGAACAAGAGTCAGCTTAAACGGTGGCTCGGGACCTCGTGGCTATTACGGGACGACCCAGGTTATCGAGCCCCGTACACCCCTGCATGGCCCAAATCACCACCAACTTGCTTCCATATCTATTCAGATTACGGGCAAGTCCGATACCCATCTGACACTACCCGTACCTTAGCCTTCATCGACCCTCCTTACGCTGGGGATATTCAGGAGCCTCCTCCAACTCGTAGATCTGGGCGCTACATAACTCCGGCCTATTTCGGCCATAGACCCCATGCTCAATTCACTTACGACATGGCAGTCTTTTCGGTGCGAGCTGCATTAGCAGCCGAGTGCCACACGGTTATCGCCTGCAACTATGATTCCGACCGGCTCCATGGGGATTATCTAGCTCTGGCCAGCGAGTTTGGATATTCATGCGATCGCACGGTGTTGGGAGAGTTGAAGACTCTTAATAACAACGCTAGGGCTGTGCAGCAGGCCACCTCCTATCAAGACACCTATTGGGTTTTCAGGAAAAGCAAATAATGGATGTTTACAAACTAACTGAACGCCAAAAAGAATTAATGGCCGAGCTGGCAGAAGAGTTTACTTTAGAAAACCCCGCTTTTGCAGAGATTGAACTCAGCGGCGGAGACCGTAACGACCTGAGGGTCTGTCAAGGCTTGTGGAGAAGAGGGTTTATAAAAGATTACACCGAATACAGTCTTGTCTTGGGTCAAGCCGGTGCTGACTATATAAATCAACTTCTCCACAGGTAACTAATATCAAGCTCTTTACTCAAATGGGAGCTATCTCCAATATCAAAATTAACGCTCAGAACTAAAAGGTGTCAAAAAGTGACAATCGAAAAACAAAACGCAATTAACCAACAGGTGGGTCTAGTCAAAATGAATTTGGCCACAGTAATCGCAGATAGCCTACACACAGATACTGGCGATCGAATAACCACCTTTATTCTCCCGAGATTCCCGAAAGTGCTACTGCAAGAGATTGCGCGCCACCGAGTCTTTTCAATGAACGCTGCCAGCTCTCGCGCTATTCCCATTCCAAAAGTGGTGGAAAAAATACGTTCAGACCCCTACTTCCCCTATTTCACTAAAACCAAAAAGGGTATGAGTGGTATTGAAGACAATGACGCCAGGTTCCAAAAAGCTTGTAAGTCTGAGTACGGCGCAGCCATGGAAGAAGCTATCCAACGAGTTTGGAAACTTTACCATTTAGGTGCGCACAAGCAGAATGCCAACCGCTTGTTAGAGCCCTTTATGCGTGTTCCCGTTATTGTCACCGCCACTCGGTGGGATAACTTTTTCAAGCTTCGCTGTCACGCGGATGCTCATCCAGATTTTAGGGAAGTTGCGATCGCAATGCGCGAGGCGATGAAGGCATCGCAACCCAAGCCGCTGAGTCCTGGTATGTGGCATATTCCGATGTTCGATAAGTCCATGGAAGAACTCACATTAGCCGATCAGCGGGTGGTGGCAACGGCCAGGTGCGCTCGGGTGAGTTATACCCGCCATAACGGTTTGGCACCCTCGTTATATGGCGACATGTGCTTGCATGACAGACTGATGAAAAGTGGCCACTGGTCACCGTTTGAACACTGTGCCGAGGCAATAATTCCTGCTCTAAAAACAGACTGTAAGAATTTTAATAACTGGCAAAGTTACCGGGTTCAACTGGAGAAAGCGAGGCTAGCCTCATGACCTATCGAACACAAAATAAAGATATCGTCACAGGACGATGTTCAATGAAAAACAAGACCTATACCTTGTGCCGAGCTATGGACACTTGGCTAAGCGATAGCTGTGTAAACGAGGATGGTCGTTCTAACTACATCGCCCAAATGACAGTAGTTAGAGGAAAACATGCGGGTTTAAAGTACTTCCAGGGGATTTCCGCCTACGTCCCTAAGCAATCAAATATTCTGTTGAACTATTGCCCTTGGTGCAGGGAAAGTGTGAGTAATTTTGATGCCGAAGGTCTTTTAGTTGTTAATTCAGAAGAGGCTAAACCGTGTCAGAAATAGTCAATCACCCGCGACATTACAATCTACCGCCGCCCATGGACAGTCGAGCGGCTTTAGAGTCGCTAGGTTTTCACACTGGCCATTTCCAAGAAGAATGTATCGACGCAATGCTAACACTCTTCGGGCCGCGTGCATTCTTCTGGTTTTGTCTGATCACTACCGTTAAGTATCTGTGGCGAGCAGGCTACAAAGCTGACGCTAAAACAGATTTTGCAAAGGCCAGATGGTACGCAGAACGTGGGCTTAAAGATGGTTTAGCCGCACAGATGTGGCGATTCAGGTTAGAAGACGCTTTGAAGGAGATTCCGACCGATGCAGATCAGCTATAGAAGAGAGTATAACCAAACTATTACACCCGTTTATCGTGAAAAGCCTGGAGATCATTGGATTCCCACTATCCAGCATTCGATACCCGCCCCTGCAGACATCAGCGGGGGAACGATCGGATTTTCCAAGTGGCAAGCACTTTTTAAGTCAGGTGCTGAAGTGGTGAAAGTAGCATAATGAAAACTTTGTTAGCACCACCTAAGCAGTTTGTTGAGCAGGTCAACCAACAGAAAAATGAAGCAGCTACCGAAAATCAAACTCTAAAAATCTAAATCAAACGTTCTGGAAAGAGCCCAAGTAAGGTGAAAAATGGCTACTAATGAAGTACACATATTACGGACTCGTATAGAACACCTAGAAACACTCATAAGTGCCCTTGGATTACCCACATCGCCTTGGGTGTCACCCGCAAACGCGGCAACGATAATTAGCACCAGCAGGACAACGATTATGGGTGAGATTGAACGTGCTGAAGATGCTCGTATTTGTAATACCCCGACCGATCTTATTTGGGGCACTCACTATCGCAAGAATGGTGCCCATTGGCAGGTCAACGCGGTTGAGCTAGAAAAAGTTATTTTTCTTCCACCGGAAGAGCGACCTTATTGACTTTCTCCCAAATGGCTTCATGTTGCAACTGACTAATCGCAGCATGATACGTTTCCGAATGTATTGCAAGACTATGGCCCATCCAGCGGGCGGCAATTGTATCGGGGACGCCCATCACCGCCGATCGTATCGCCCAAGCATGCCTCAGGGCATAGGGCTTATGAGGGATTCTATTACGCAGGTTGGAACTCATCCTTTGGCCCAACTGTTGATTATCTCTGCCTTCAAACCGGATACTAGGTACGATCACTTCTGCCAAGTTGAACCGCTCTCGCCACCGATCTGGCAGCGGCCATATATCTCGCGCTCCGGTTTTAGAGTCCTCAGCTATTGAAATTTTGCCAGTTTTGGACGCCACAGTTTTTGGATTGACGATCGCAAATACTTCATGGGGCCTGAGCCCGTAAGTGGCCATCATCCCGTAGGCCCACTCCCAGGTACTCCCCTTCAGCGATTCCCATATTTCTTCAATCTTCTCGTCGGTTGGCAAATCATCGGGCTTAAGTGGTTTAGCGGCATAGCCCTTCCCGAGATCACTTAAATTTGCTTGCACTTTAGCAAATTTACATAGTGCGCTAAAGACCATTACATCGTTTTTTCGAGTCCATGTGCCTGGGGCACTGCGTCGCTGAATATGCGACCTTAGCATTTCCTCAGTTAGTGGCGCAGCAGGCAGAGATTCTAGGGGGTAGAGGTAATTGGCCCGAAAGGACGAGGCCTTAACACTGGCTTCCTTGTGCTTAGCAAACTTTTCACCTAGTGTTCGAGCCGACTGGGTTGGGTCAATTCCTTCGTCAGTCCATTGAGACCAGTCCCACTGCTGAAGGCTCAGGTCGGACTCGGCCCGCTTTGCCCGAGCCAATGCCACCTTAACTCCATCGGCATTCGCATAAACTTTTAATGGAATACGTTGCTGTTGAGTGCCTCGGCCCTTTCCTGGCTTTTTAGGCAACGTGCCACGCAGACTCAGCTTTTGCCCTCTACGTTCAATGCGCAATACGTCTAACTTAGAATTCGCAGTCTTGATCAACTTGTCCACGTCCGGCATGGCTAGTCCAACCTTAGTCCAATACCTTATGATACAGCCGCAAACCCTTACCTACAGGAAGTTTCAAAAATAGAGCACTCGATTCGTAATCGAGCGGTCACGGGTTCAAATCCCGTCGTTGGCTTTAAGCTACCACTGCGTGCATCTCGAATCACCTGCCATCGGTTTTCCCAGTCGGGTTCGGCGTGAACCCCTTTGAGATATTGAGGCCCCAGTCAAGCGGGGGCAGCGTCAAACAGC